>JBIIYC010000196.1:0-4737 GCA_044347025.1 Bdellovibrionota bacterium | reverse complement strand
CAAGAGACCCATTCACGACCCGGGCTATGCTCGGCTCGCCGTAGACCAGGTGAGGAATGACCGTCAGGCTCTCTCCAGAGGGATCCGACACCGTCTCCAGCACGATGCGAGGTGGAACCCTCCGCGCTCGCGGAAGTCTAGCGGTGCGCACTGCAACGTGAACTTTGGCTTGAAGTTGAGGAACGATACGGGTTGCGAGTTCGATAGCGCGCGCGCTACCAAACACCGTGCCCTCTCCCCGTAGAAGCGTGATGTCGTCAGCAGAAAGGGCCGAGTCCTCGACACCGCACAAAGCACCATCTCGTACGGCCACTCCGTTCTCAAAGATCTCCGAGACGCCAGGAATGGGTGCCCGACGAACCCGAAATCCACGCTCATCGTCGATGACCTCCACAGTAACCGCCAACGGTTCAGCGAGCGCTCGAATTCGCGTGCCATCTAACTCAATGTGAGGGACCCGTGAGAGCGCTGGAATCAACCTTCGCATCACTCGCGGTTCAAGCACCCCCGAATATCGCTCAGCGACGACGTGATCGATACGGGCCTCATACTCACTACTAGAAACACCTCGCCCACTCTTTGCAGAGGCGGCCTCCGCCTGCGCCAACGAGCCCACGAACGGTACGCGCTCCTCACCACACACCAAGGCACGACTGAACGAGAGGTGGCTCCCCTGCCTGGTAAGCAGATGAACCACGCTCGCCGGCACCATGTGTGGCGACCGTACTGTTCCCCGAGCTCCTTTTCCCTGGCGTAGCGCTAAGATCGTCGCGACCACATGAACGCACGGGTCGTCCTCACCTCCACAATCACATCCCCACAGATCGTTTGGCTCCGATAGCGATACGGTGACGATTCGATCCCGTGGACCGCGAATGACTCGTAGGACACGCTCATCCTGGCTTGAGCTGTCATCCTCTTGGAAATCAGCGTTACGGGAGAGCTCAACCCCGGCCGACCACACCTGGGGAGATGCAAGCTCCCTGGCGAGCTTAAAAAGGGACTCCATCATGCCGCCCACGCTTCCGAGCGCGCATCTCCGCGCGACGCACCGATAGCATCCAAAGCGGTTGCCAGTTCGCGCGAATCGCGGGCGCGCTTCACCTGATCGAACCAATCAATCACGCGGCGATGATGCGCATAGTTAAGCCACTGCTTCACTCGAGCAAGTGTGCGCCTATCTGCCTCGGCGGCATCCCGTGACGCACGAACTAAGTCGTCAATTAAACCGCGCCACAGCACAAATCCTCTTCTGCCAAGAACCGACAACGGAGGAGTACGACCGATTCCAAGATACTCCGCGCACTCATGCACTAGGAGCGGATTGGCGAGGGCACCTCGGCCCAACATGAAATGGATGCATCCGCTCTCATCCTGACACCGTTTGAGGTCGTCAATGCACCAGATCTCGCCATTAGCAACCACCGGAACAGCAACGTTCCGCTTCACCTCGCCGATCGGCTTCCAATACGCCGGAGGGGTGTATCCCTGCATCTTCGTGCGACCGTGAATCGTGATCCAGGAAGCTCCTCCTCGAACCGCACGCTCCGCGTTTACATGGATAGCATTCGGGTCATCCCAACCGAGACGGAGCTTGGCAGAAACCGGGATGTGAGGGGGTACGGCCTGGCGCACCGCAGAGACGATCGCCTCGATTCGATCGGGAAACCTCAACAGCGTTGCACCACCATCGTGCCGATTAACCGTTGGAGCTGGGCACCCAAAGTTTAGATCGATAACGGAGGCCCCCAAGCCCACTGCTCGTTGAGCAGATTCGGCAAGACGCTCCGGATCACCTCCAAGAAGCTGAACTCCCACTGGCACTCCGGACTCTGTTGTCGCGCCACCCACAAGCTCTGGAATCTCCTTCCGAAAGACGTGCGCTGGAGGAACCAATCCCGAGACGCGAACAAATTCGCTCACACAATATGTAAACGGAACCCGTGCCGTAAAGAAGCCCCGCATTAAGGCATCGGTGACACCATCCATCGGAGCGAGCACGAGCGCTGGAAGGGAAGATTGTATCACAACGTCCCCGTCTACGAAGCGCCGAGCGTTGCTTCAGGCGCGTCAAACACCCCTCGAAGCCGCGGTTTCAGGATCGGTTCAACGGCTTCCCGCGGAACAGTCAGATCAGTCTCGCCCATCACATAGGGACCCACCTCGTACGGATTGTAGTGGAGGTGAAGTCCCGCCGCGGTAATTGCAAAATTCTCAGACAACGGCATCTCCTGGCCGGGCAGGATGAAGAATCCCGCATCCTGTAAGGTTTGAGACTGAGGTATTCGACGCGCCCGGCGAAATTCAGCCTCCACAATCTTGGCGAGCGTCGGGCGTGCCGCGTCCTCCACCACATCGCTTACCGCGAAGCGTGCTCCCGTCTGAGCATCAAAGGTCATTAGCGTCTGCTCTTTAAATCCGTGAGCCCCCCCGAGGTAGCCCTCACTTGAGATCTCCATCGAAACTACGTGCGAGGTCCCGTACACGCGCCGCGCCTCTCGAGTAAACGTCCAATCTATCGTCGCATCGCTTACGCTTCGATACTCCTCATATCGCTCACGAACCTCGCGCAACAACGAAGCGGCGCTCGGCTGTGAACTTTCCACATCAAGCGGGGCATACAGACTCGCCGCAACTTCTTTTTGGATCGCCTCCCGCGCGGCAACTGGCAACGAGTCATCGAGAGTTGGAATACCACTCAAGAAGACCTTTACGCAGGGGGTCGGCGCGCACGTTCCGAACGTTGCAGACTCAGGCCCAACGGGGCGAATACTCCCCCCGCAGCCAATCGTGCAAAGGGCGGCACACGCCACTACGCTCCTAAGCAACCAACGCGTTAATCCCCGTCCCATACGAATGCCTCTATCAAATGAAACAACAACGCTCACTTCTTGAGGCTGCTCAAGACTACTGAGCCTGCATCTTGCCGCGCAAACTGACCGCCTTGTGGAGGGTAGCACGGATAAAATCCCTATTCATGCGAGTTATGTACTTGATGCTAATGCCCTTTGGGCACGCCTCTTGGCACTCGCCGTGGTTAGTACACCCACCGAAATGCTCAGCATCCATCTGGGCAACCATCTCCGACACCCGCCCCATCTGCTCCGGCTTTCCTTGGGGAAGAAGACCCAAATGGGCTACTTTGGCGGCTGTAAATAACATCGCGGAACCGTTCGGACATGCAGCCACACAGGCGCCACATCCGATACACGCCGCAGCGTCAAAGGCCTCATCGGCGCTTTCTTTATCAATCGGCGTGGCATTTGCCTCCGGTGCGGCACCGGTCGAAACCGACACGTAGCCTCCAGCCTGTTGAATGCGATCGAAAGCAGAACGATCGGTCACCAGATCCTTCACAACAGGAAACGGCTTAGCGCGAAATGGTTCGATGTAGATTACATCGCCATCCTTGAAGTTTCGCATGTGCAACTGACACGCCGTTGTGAGCCTCTTCGGTCCGTGGGGCCGTCCGTTAATCGACATCGAGCATGAGCCGCAGATACCCTCTCGGCAATCGTGTTCGAATGCAACCGGACTCTCGCCCTTCTCAACGAGTTGTAGATTGAGAACGTCGAGCATCTCGAGGAATGACGAATCCTCGCTCACTTCCTTCATCTCATACTTTTCGAAGGCACCCGGGGTTGAGCAATTCTTCTGCCGCCAAACGAATAATGTAAGATCCATACTCACTTCACTCCTTACTTGTAACTTCTCGTTGCGAGTTGCACGTTTTCAAAGACGAGAGGCTCCTTGCTAAGGTCATGGCCCGTCCCTGATGCGTTCTGACTCCATACCGCCGCATAGCAGTACTCATCATCGTTACGCTTCGCCTCTCCGTCTTCGGTCTGATACTCCTCGCGGAAATGTCCGCCACACGACTCATTTCGATTGAGGGCATCGATACACATGAGCTCGGCAAACTCAAAAAAGTCAGCAACTCGCCCTGCCTTCTCCAACTCCTGGTTGAGCTCCTGTCCGGAACCTCCGACAAAGGAGTTATTGTAGAACTCCTCTCGCAGCTCAGGAATTCGCTGCAGCGCCTCTTTCAACCCAGACTCCGATCGGGACATGCCACACTTGTCCCACATCAAACGACCGAGCACGCGGTGGTAGTAGTCCACCGGCTTACGACCATTCATACTCAGGAATCGGCCGATACGTTGCTGCACTCGCTCTTCGGCGGCACGGACATCCACATGATCCGGCGCGAGAAGTCCAGGCTTTTGCTGCGCTAGGTAATCACCGATTGTGGCCGGGATGACGAAATAGCCATCCGCGAGCCCCTGCATCAACGCACTCGCTCCAAGACGGTTAGCACCATGGTCAGAGAAGTTAGCTTCACCTGCCGCAAAGAGCCCCGGAATGGTGGTCATGAGGTTGTAATCCACCCACAGTCCGCCCATGGTATAGTGCACCGCCGGATAGATGCGCATCGGCGTCTGATATGGATTCTCTCCAGTGATGTTTTCGTACATGTCAAAGAGATTTCCGTACCGAGACTCGATAGCTGGTTGGCCGAGGCGCTTGATGGAATCTGAGAAATCGAGATACACACCGAGCCCCATCGGGCCAACGCCGTATCCAGCATCACACCGTTCCTTGGCTGCACGGGACGCAATATCGCGAGGGCTTAGGTTTCCGAAGCTCGGATAGCGACGCTCGAGATAGTAATCACGCTCAGATTCCGGGATGTCGGCGGGATTCCGCGTATCACCCTGCTTCTTCGGAACCCATACC
>JBIIYC010000055.1:0-15464 GCA_044347025.1 Bdellovibrionota bacterium | reverse complement strand
TCCATACCGAGGTCGAGGCTGCCCTTCAGAAGCTCCGCGCGCATATCTCTCCGCAGCGCTTCGCCGAAGCCGTCCAGCACGGCGTTGAGCAGCGACTTTTGGAGCACCACGGCTTTCCTGATCTTGATACCTGGGTGCGCGAGCAGTAAGTCGAGGCGCAATCCATCTAACCACCGACGTCACCCGTCGAACCCCTTATTTTCCGGCCGCGATCATCGCTTTGAGCGTTGCAAGATTTTCGTCTCGCTTGGCCTGACGGAGGGTGCGAGCTGCGTTAGTATTCCAAACATGCGCATTAATGAGCGCTAGAGTTTTGATCCGAAAAGGCGCGATCTCATCACCAGACTCGATCCGTTGAAGCTCGCCTTTAGCAAAAAAGTCATCGCGACCAAAGTTCCCAAGATCGGCATCGAGCAGGTACTTGGACAGCTCTGTAGAGGCGATCTGCTTGGGAGAGCCGTTGTGCATTACTACGGCGGTGTCGAGAATCATCTGCTCGACTAACTGTATCTCGTCCTCGCTGTACCCACCACATGCAACCATCGCCTCGCGGGCGATGCGGGCCCCGACCGGCTCATTCCCCGAGCGCTGTTCGAGGAACCCAGCATCGTGCATAGCGGCTGCAATGACCAAGAGCTCAACACTTCGAGGTGGAAGGTCATCAAGCAGAGCAAACAAGACTGAATCTCGAACAACGTCCTGCGTATGCGCAAACGAGTGGTAGGTGAGGGTAGGGGGTAGCTCCCGCTCAAGCTTTGCGAGGATCTGTGCCACGATGGGCACGGCGCAGAGCCGATCAACGGTTGCCTGTAGTGTCTCTTCCGTTACCACGCCCATCTCATCTCTATCCTTGTGCGGCTTTGACCTCGGTCAAACCAATGCGGTATCGTCCCTCTTCGTACGATCCAGGCCGGATCCACTATACCACCGTTCTTGAGAGTTTCCTCGATGAAATACCACCCGCATGGGAATCCCGATAGCCACTCAGCGCAGAAGCACCCCCGATCGTCGTTGTTTCGCCTTCTGCAGCTCGTTTCGCCGTATAAGATGCGGTTCGGGATAGCGCTCGGTGCGTTGGGGATCGGAAGTGGAATTAATCTACTATTTCCGGAGGTTATCCGGCGTGCGCTGGAGCCCGAGCGTCTTCCCTGGATCGCTGAGAACCTGGGCTCTCTGACCGCTATGCTTGCGGGGCTCTTCGCTGTGCAGGGGGTAGCGTTCTTTGCACGCTCGTACCTGTTTGGGACGATCGGCCAAGAGGTATACGCCGATCTCAGAAAAAACCTTTTTGATGCAGTGCTCGCAAAGGATATCACCTTCTTTGATCGAACTCGCTCAGGTGACCTCGCGTCCCGGATAAATTCCGATGCAGCGCTTGTGCAAGAAGCGGTGGCGGTGAAGCTCTCGGTCATTATCCGCTACGGCCTCCAGGTTATCGCAGGCGTTTTACTTATGACCTGGATGTCGTGGCGCCTCAGCCTTGCAATCGTTGCAAGCGTTGTCGTGATAGTGGGTGTGTCAGGGGTCTTTATTAAGAGCCTCAAAGCAGCATCGCGTCGCTACCAGGGAGCACTTGCTCAGCTCTCATCATTTGCTGCCGAATGTTTCTCAGGCGCGAAGATCCTGCGCTCGCTCGGCGCACGCCGTGATGTGGCAAATCGGTATCACGTCAGAAACCGTGAGGTTTTGGAGGCGGGAGCGAAGCGTGTGACGATCAGTGCGAGTTTTTCCTCCGGAGCGAGCCTCCTTCTCAATCTTCTTCTACTACTTGTACTGTGGTACGGAATCCATCTTGTTCTTACTCAATCACTACCGGTCAATGAGTTGGCGGCATTTGTTCTCTACGGTGCGATCGTCGCCGTCTCGTTCTCGTTTCTTGTGAGTGCATACACCGAGCTCATGCAGGGATTGGGCGGATTAGAGCGGGTATTTGAGCTTATTGAAGATGCAAAGCCTCTCCCTGAGGCTGATGATACGCACGGCAAGAAGATTGCGACGTCGCTCGCAGTTACCTGCAACCACGTCGAGTTTGCGTATCCAGACCGTGCCGACGCTCCAGTGCTTCGAGATCTCTCGTGCCACCTCGAACCAGGTTCCATTACCGCGCTTGTTGGTCCGTCCGGATCTGGAAAGAGTTCGATCGTTCAGCTCCTTCTTAATCTCTATCAGCCACAGAGTGGCACGATAGAAATAAATGGAGAGCTCCTTCACACTATCCCTGAAGATACGTTGCGCGCCTCGATTGCGTGGGTTCCACAGGAGCCAGAGCTCTTCGGATTCTCGGTTTTCGATAATCTTATCCTTGGAAATGATAGCCTTCTTCGGGACGAAGTGTTGAAAACCGTTAGGGCGTGGGACTTCCTTGATTTCATCGAGCCACTCGAACACGGAATCGATACCGTGCTTGGCGAGCATGGAACCTTGGTCAGTGGTGGACAGCGACAACGGATCGCCATCGCCCGGGCTCTATTACGAAAGCCTGCGCTCTTAATCCTCGATGAGGCGACCTCTGGTCTTGATAGCCACACCGAAGCGAAGGTCATGGCTACGATTCGAAGTTACATTCCGAATGCGACTGTTTTGGTGATCTCTCACCGACTCGCTACGGTGCAGGGCGCTGATACCATCTACGTACTCAATGAGGGACGGGTGTTTGAACGAGGAAACCACAAAGACCTGGTCCGTCACGATGGGATCTATAAGAGCTACGTGACGCAGCAGGCCTTGGGCTAGCAGGGTGGTGAACAAAGACTGCCTGTTGGGCATTTCGATAGTTTGACTGCAACTTCGTTGGAGCCGCCGAAAAACTCCTCACCGTATCTCAGAGAATACGCCTCGGGTTTTTTCGTCGTCTCCGCCTTGTTTCGTAAAAGCTCTCAAAATGCCCACTACGGAACCTTTTCTCACCACCCTCCTCGGCGACGAGCCTCCTGGGGCCACGTGTTTGTCTGAGTCGTTTTTAGCCTTTTCTTGAGGGTAGGAGATCGCGTTTCCTTAGCGGCCAAAATCCATGTACCATCCGGTGACTCAAGCTCCTTGGAGTAGTGTGTATGCGACATCTTACGGCGATCCTTTCACTTTCGATTATGTGCCTCTCTGTCTCCGGCTGTTCGGATAATGAGAACACCGAGGTCACCGATATCTACACCGCTAACTCAACCATTGAGATTGACGAGCCAGCGATATTCGATGTTGATTTCGACTTCAACAGCAACGATGTGTTCGACGATGGGGAAACGGTAAGTCTCGTTGTGAAGGTTCCCGCCGGACTCTCCTACCTGCGAGGCTCTGCGCAGCTCAACCAGTGGGGAAGTAACGACCTCGCGGTGCCGCCGGTCATCCGACGATGTACCGATGGTTCGACGTATCTTGCGTTTGTATTTGATGATAACGACCTTGATGATGGACAATCCTCGGGTAACGCCGATGCAGAGCTAAGCCTGACGCTCGTTGGCGCGAGACGTGGACAAGCCTTGGCAGTTGAGGCTACCGCGAGCATTGAGTCCGTTCCGTACGGGTGCCGCGAGACCTTTACCGCAGACCAGCAAGAGATCGTCGATGTGGAGTAGGGGTCGAGGTTTGCCAGCCGAGAGCCGAGTACGGCACGAGGTTACAGGCATGTAGCCCCCAAACACGTAAGTTCAGCCCGCCAAGAGCATACCGGCACAGCAGCATGTGCATGAGACTCGCTACCCAGAGTATCGAGAGGTAAAGACGCTAGAGCTTATGACGGCAGTGCTGCCGAGTGACCTTGTGAGCGGTGACCCAAGGATGCTGGACGGAGCGAACTATCTCCGGTGCGTAGAACCCAGTCCTTCTGGCGGCCGGGTCTGCGTTGGCGGCTTAAATACTTATGGCTTGAAGATCAACGATGACGTCGGCGTCAACGGCCCTGACAGCATTGGTCGTGCCCTCGGTCGGAAGTTGTAGGTTTGCCTGAGTCGTTGACTCAAGCAAACCGGAGACCCGAAACGCGCTCGCATCCCCATCGAGACGCATCCTGGCTGCGCCGGTTATTCGCGCAAAAAAAAGCCGACCTCGAAGGGTCGGCTTAATAACTCCGAGTCCAGAACAGACTACTTGTTGCTCTGGATTGAAGTGTACGCCATGAGACCAAGACTCTGAGCGCGCTTGATAGCCTTGGAAACCTTGCGTTGGTTGTACGCAGTGAGGCCAGTCAAACGACGCGAGAGGATACGTCCACGCTCGCTCACGAACTTCGAGAGCATAGTAACGTCCTTGTAATCGATGGACTTCGTTGGATCCTCGGTGAAAGGATCAAGCTTCTTGCGGCGCTTGAAAAGCTGCATGCGCTGAATAGAAGGAAGTGGCTCGAACTTGCGTCCACCCTCCTGTCCTTCACCTGCTGATGCAGATGGTCCAGCGTTCTTACCGCGATCCTCGCACACCTTCATTGGGCGTCCGTTTACGGTGCGGTTGTTGAGGGTCTCGATAGCCTTCTTAGCATCTTCCTCGCGCTCCATCTCGACGAACGCGAAACCCTTCGAACGCTTTGTCTCGCGATCGGATGCGACAACAACGCTGATACTTGGACCGATCTCCTCGAAGAGAGCACGGAGTTGCTCGCTTGTTACTTCGAAATCGAGGTTGCTAATAAAAAGCTTCTTTTTACCTACAGCAGAATTCATGGAAACTCCTCAAACTTTAGAGGCGGGGATGCTACCGCCCACACTCTAAAATGTCAAACCGTTGGGCGCTCCTTGCCGCGACAAATAGAACGGGGTCTTACTTAAAGTAACTTAAAAATACTATTGACGTCACCGTCTAACCCATGTACCTTCCAACCTCAAGATTTGCGAGCGAGCGCAGCTACTTGCGGCAGTTCTCAGAAGCGGGAGGGGCTTTTGACCCATACCACGCTTCAGGGGGTTAGTCGGTCTAAAAGTGGTGGGCGTTCCAGCCATGAGAGGCCGTCGGTTCATGTTTGGCGTTGAAGGTTTCAGCACTAAAAATGGTACGCTCGTCGATTCACTTATCCCAACCCCAGTTCACGTTACCTTTCTTTACATCCCTTAAATCGTTGTATTAACAGGAGTTACACTGAACGTATGAGCAATTCTGCGAACAAGTTTCTGCCCGAAGACGAGACCGAAGCAGCCTCCCCCGTAAAACCAGAGCGAAATCTCCTCGCAGCGGTACTCGCACGAGCTATCTGCGATGCCTTCGGTACGGCTCATTGTGAGCGCCATGTGGTGCGCAGCGCGCGTCAGTGGCTCTTTGGGAAGTTGACCCCGAAGCGTCCTTTCAGTTTCGCGTGGGTTGCACTTCACCTGGACCTTGATCCGATCTCGCTTCAGGAGAGCCTCAAGCAGTACGAAGGAAATCCAGATGCTATTCAGGAGCGTTTGAGCCTGCTTCGATAGTTTTCGTTTGAGCCCTCACAAACGTAAAAAAGGCGGCCTTTTGGTCGCCTTTTTTATGCATGCTGCATCGCGCGATTGCGCGTTGGAGTTTGTAAAGCATTTGCCCCCTCCGCAGTTGCTCGCTAGTATCCAAAGCCATGAACGCTCCTTCCGACTCATCCCAGGCGCACAACCGACAGGTTCTTCTCGTTGCTGTCGCTGTGACAGCACTCGTCGCGTATAAACTTCTTGAGGTAGCTCAAGCGACAGGAAACTACGAAGGAATGTGGTTTTCGCTGTTCCACACGGTGCTCGTTGCAGTAGCTACTGTACTGGCGCTACGAGACGTACAGCACTGATCCCAACCCCGAAACACTCAAACGCTTCGGAGCCAACCCCACACCGCAAGGTTGTTGTCTCCTTTGTGAACGCACCACCGTGCATGGCCAGTACCTAAGCTGCTTATGAGTCAGAACTCTCAAATTTGCCCAAGGGCCCCTCCGGGGGCTTGGGCGAAATGAGATCGGTTTGCGCGTTCGTTGCGATTCAGACGAAAAAGGGTGCAAAGCCGGGTTCGCTAGGCAGCCTCGAAAGGGCGCATGGTGTTACCAAGGGAGCGCCGGACTTGTCACCGACTACGATACCAAGGGGGTCTCATGACACAGCGATCGTTTGAACTACAATTCGCCGGCGGAGCCGATGTGCAGCTTCTTGAGGCGCGCCTCGTTGACCGTGGAAGTGGCACAACGCGCATAACGGTACGCGGAAAGACAGCAGGAGCGTTCCGAAATGCGGGAACGTTTCAGTGGACCTCTGCAGTGCGGGGCCTCTGTATCCTGCTTGCCAAGGCTAAGATGATTGAGCTCCGTGGTTGTGAGCGAAATGCGGCCCACATTATGGGCTTCCAGGGAAGTCTCGCTGCCTCTCTTGATTACGCGATAACGAAGCAGCCAGTGTGGATCCGCGACATGTTTGGAACGGATGCGAACGGAAATACGTTAGCGCAGCGGTTAATCTCACGAACGAATCCGAATCGCAAGCGACCAGGCCCTGTTATACTGGGACTCAATGAGCGAGCCGTATCTCCGTTGGACATCGCAATAGTGTGGAACGGCCGTAGCGTAGAGACAGTGGAAGCCTTGAAGACCCTCCTGCTGAACCTGGGCGACACAGAGCAAGCCGAGGTCTCGGAGCAAACACTAAAGGGCTTTGCTGAAAAGATTGCGGCGTAAGCACAACCTTCGACCACCCTGCTAGGCTCTAAACTTTGCCGGGCGCTTCTCTCGCACAGAAGCGAGACCCTCGGCGAATTCAGAGCTTCCGTAGTTACTGCTCTGACACTGAGCTTCGCGCTCAAGGGCAGCTGGTAATCCAGCGAGGTCGCTTCGCATCGTTTCGAGGAGCTGAGCGCTCGCCTCTGGTCCACACGAGAGAATCTCGTGTGCGATCGCGTGGGCATCCTCAAAGAGCTTTTCACGAGGGGAGATCTTTGACACGAGCCCAATCCGCAGCGCCTCATCGGCTGAGATGATCCGCCCGGTGAGAAGAAGCTCGGTTGCAACGCTGCGCCCAACCACGCGAGGCAGGAGAAAGGTTCCGCCCATACCTGGATGGAGGCCCAGCTTTAAAAAGGTAAAGCCCAGTTTCGCATCACTTGTCGCGATACGGATATCGCATGCACAAGCAAGGCAGAGCCCCGCCCCGACAGCAGCACCCTGCAGCGCTGCGATGACTGGAACGTTAAGCGACAGAATCGAAAGGAAGGAATCATAAAAAGCCAGCATGCCAGAACGATTCTGCTCCGCTGTGAGTGTGCGCTTTTTATCGAGCATGGCGAGGTGTCCCCCAGCAGAGAACGACCTGCCCGCACCGGCAAGTATGATAACGCGCGCTGCGCCCGAAGAGCGAAGTGCTGAGACCGTAGCTGCGAATTCGGCAGCCATCTCCTCGCTCATAGCGTTTAAGTTGACCTCATCGTTCAGCGTAATAGTGGCGATACCGAGGTTGTCTATGGATGTTGTAACGAGGGCCACGAGAGGATGCTCCTAAAGGTACGCGTGTAAGGGTCTCAGAGCATCTTCCACCGAACGACGCTGGTGCCGCAACTCAAGATCTGCCTACGCAGTAGGGTGGGGTTTTTCCTTACGTCCCGAGGGTCAAAGCTGCGACGATCCCCACTGGGCAACCAGGTAGCAGGCACCACCGTGCACGCTAAACACCGAATTTCCTGATTGAATGGATGGAAGAGTTGCTACCTCAAAGGGTGAGACCTCGATATCGGTCTCCTTGAATGCAGTCCGGAGAACGGTGTCGGTTCGCCCGAAATCGAGGCGACTGCGTAACGCCGCTACGGTCGGTAGTTTCACCGGGATAAACGCTGGATACTGCGAACGATCTCCCCGTGGCGTTTCAAGTTTCACGGTTGCAGCTGGATCCTTGTCGGCAACGGTCGTCGTTGACCACTCGCGCGGTAGAGCAATGTTCTGTGAGCCCTGTAGACTCGCCATTACTTTAGCGGTTGTTCCTGCTGGATTCGTATAGAGCCCATCAGCCTTCGCATTCACGATAAAACGCGCAGCAACCGGCCTAAACCCAGAATCAACCAAACTGTTAGGGTGTTGATACGAGCGTGGACAGAGGACCACACCCTGTACGTTGCATGCCTTCAGGGGGGGAATGATGACAAACATATCCGTTCCTAGACTTCCCTCGCTCCACAGTGCACGGCTAGTGTCGTTCGGATACGGCGCGGAGAGGCCGTTCGCATCGGACGAAAATCGTGGGTTGCTGTGTTGCAGGAGAACTCTTCCAAGAGAGAACTCCACCAGGAACGAAAATCGTTGGGGCGCCTTCTCATGTGCGCCTCCGGCACGTTCGAAAAGGATCTCGGCTGCGACTGAATTTTCAATCACGGTCAACGCTTGCCGGGCAGCATCTTCCTCGGTATTGGATTCGACTAACGTAAAGGGACACAGCTGATCCAACACCTTGGGTTTAACCGGTTTTCCACGGGGTGTGTTGATAACGGAAGTCAGCAGCTCTCTTCGCGTCTGATCGAGGGGGGCTGCCGTCATGAGAGGAGAACTGGGATACGATAGCGCCTCTTGAGCAACCGTGACCCGACATGGCGCCGCGATGCATAGTCCCAGGATAATCCCTGCAAACCATCTGCGGGTGATCTCGAAGTGCCGTATCGGCTTCATCCTAACCTCTTCTGGAGCACAGCGAGTTGCTCGGGAGTGCCGACATCGATCCATGTGCTCGCGTCGATCTCGTCACCAAAGACGCGATGCGTCGCGCGCGATGCACGCAGGAGTGGCTCTAGTATTGAAAAGGATGGTCGTTCGTCCATGAACTGAAAGATCTCCCCAGAGCACACAGATATGCCGCTAAACGCACGTAGCTGCATGGTGTCGGGAACTGGCATCTTCTCTTCAGTCCAGCCAACGAGCTGCATCTCTGAATCGAAGAAGAGGCCCCGTTTTGATGATCGCTTCATGACCGCGAGGGTTGCGAGTGCTCTACGGTTTCGATGTGCGTCAAGAAGTAACGCTAATGAATGGGTGCAGTACACGTCGGAGTTGTGAACGATGAATCGCTCCTCTTCCTCAAAGAAGCTACGGAGATTCTTCAACCCTCCTCCGGTGTTGAGCAATTCCTGCTCTTCCGAAAAAACGATTCGTAGGCCGAAGCTGTTTTTCTGTGCAACCAGCTGCCTAATCTGCTCGGGGTGGTGATGAAGATTAATCGCAACCTCTGTGACGCCGACAGCCTTGAGGTGATCGATCACATGCTCAAGCATAGTTTTACGGCCGGCCTGCATTAGGCATTTTGGGGTCGCCTTGGTAAGCTCCCCTAATCGTGACCCAACACCTGCTGCAAAAACCATCGCCTTCATGGGGTGTATCCTACGGCATCGCGGAAAGCGACAAAACCCCTCAGCTCGTAAAGCCTTCGTGCTGGTCGACCGGAACAACTATGAAGGAAGCTCGGAGGGGGAGTTTCAGAAACTCAGATCTCATATCCTAGCATGAATAGCTCGGTATTGAGCGTTATCGTAGTCGGATCAGCGGGAAAAACGATTCGACTTGCCCGAGGCGCACGATAGTCTCCATTCGCGTCTGTACCGATAATCTCGCCTTCGGCTATCGGGTCAAACCCGCGGAAGGAGCGAGCATAGACAAATCCTCGCTGCGCAAGGATGTGCGCGTGATACAGAGCCAAAAATTGAGGTGGTTCGGCCTGTTCCTTCACTATGGGCGTTTCGATCATCCCAAGGCCCGAGAGAGCTCGCATGGCAGCGGAAAAAGCAACGAGCGGGGCATCGGGGTCTGTGTGTTGCCCGCACTCAAGTGTTACCGCCTGTGCTCCGTGCTTGTTTGCCCAGGTACAGGTGTCTCCCTCGAGCGCGGGATCAAGAGCCGCCCACCCAGTAACGACCCACTTGATACCGAGCATTTCGGCGAATGACCTGTCACCGGCCTCGCACACGATAAAAGCCGGCGAAGGTTGCGAGGTTGAGTGCAGGTCGAGAACGAAGTCTGTGTTCGCCAAGAGCGGCTTGAGCTCCTCTGCGCGACGCACCTCCAAACCGTCTGTTGAGCCGGAATTATCCTTAAAGAGGCGATTTAAGTTTGTTTCTATGAACCGCTTGTTGTGAGCGAGGGCCTTAAGGTTTGCTGTTATCAAGGTGAGAGTTCCATGCGTGATGGCACGTTCGCCGGTCGTAAGCAGGGATCGCAACTTCTCGACGGCAAAGACCCCACATGGCTCGTCGCCGTGCACCCCTCCGAGGATGACTATGGATGGTCCGGATAGATCCCCGGAAAAGCGCGCTACCCCGGGAATGTTGAGCTCCTCAATCTTCATGTGTGAAAGGTCTCCGAATCAAAGCGCCGAAATCGATACTCACGCGCGTATGCGGCGTTGTTCTGTCAGAAATATATCCCAGCGGGCCCGTCTGCACTGTAGCGACTCATAATGTCGAATGCATCCGTGATCTCATGGCGATCCATGTTGATACAGTACACATCAAATCGATCTTCGCCTCGAGAGTTCGGCACCAGGAACACACCTTTGTGGGTGTTAGAACTGAAGACATAATTATGCGTGGCTAGCTCACTCAGCACAGCGGGCGCACTATCAAACCCCCAATTTCCGTGATGGCCAAGGCTCACTGCCGATCGTACTGATATCCCCATCGCGCGGATTGCGTCACGAACCATAAGCACAGCAGCGGCAGAGGTAAGTCGCGGATTGGCATCGTATATGAGCGTGTAGCTTTGATCCTCATCGAGCATAGCATCAAAGCCTATCGGCCCGTGGTATCCAGTTTTCTCGAATACCGCCAAAAGGTTGTAAAACTTATCGGTACCGATGGAGTCCAGCGAGCGTCGAGCTGTATCCTCGCTCCAGTAGCTGCCAAGATAGCAGCGTCGATCAGGATCGGCGTAGACCTGCGTTGATGCTTCGATCGAGCGGCCTCCGCCCACGGCGCCTAGGATGCCGATTCGTGCGGGGAGCTCAGATTGGGGTGGTTCAATGCAGCGCTGAATGAGGCAGGGAGTGTCGTTCAGATCGCGCCCCTTGCTTCGGAGATCATGCACCAACTGAGCGAGCTGCATGTTGTCGTTCTCCCCACGGAGGATAACGCAACACTCACCTCCAGCTTCTAACGCTGATTTTATGACGAGTGCACCCGTCTCGACCCCGAGCCTGGTTCTGAGGGCGAGTATTGGATTCCTCGAGCCGAGTAGCTCGTACAGCTCCGCCGCTTTGAGGACCGTCGTGGTAACATGCCGCGGAAGGTGGTCGACCGCATGCTGGATCTGTCGCCAATACGAAGCCTTATCATTGATCGAAAGCGCGGATTCAGCGATGCGGCTCAGTCGGTCTGCATCACCCATCGTGGTGGTATGCGGCGCCCTCTGCTCGATAATGCCTCTGATGTGTTGGAGCTGAATGTGCGTAAACTGATTAAACTGCGCTGAAGCGAGTGTGCGCATAAATTCCTCTGGATCTCTGCCTCGGCGTTCAGCAAGTTTCCAGGATGCATCGACGGCACGGGCGAGTCCCTCTGGCGAAGGGACGCGCTCGCCTGACCAAATTACGAAGTCGTGTTGGTCATAACGTTCAGGGAGGGGCAGCTGGTACACCGTAGCATTGAGCTCGTTCAGTCGCCCAATCGCTCTATTGCCCCGCTGCTCAAGCTCCAGGGCATCCTCAGGGCACCGAGCGAATACCAGGGAGCGGGCTCCTAGCAGGTAGTGCAGGCTGACAGCATCGGCGCCGTAGGTCTCAGCGTATTCAGGCGTGTCGTTCCCGGTAGCCACATACAAGAAGGCATGGTCGGAAAGCGTGGGCTGGATCTCGGGGCCAGAGGGAGCAGAGAGTCTGAAACGTGTCAGGTGCTGAGGGTGCGCTTTGAGTTGTGTCTCACCACCTCGACCAGGAACGGGGGGCATTCGAACAAGCTCGGGGCTGACGTGAAGAGGAGGCGGGGCAAACATCATTTGCATTACAGCAAAAGCCCGGTGCTGTGTCAAATACATGATTTGCAAGATAATTATATTGCATTCTGTCAGATATATGACATCTTGAGGCTGAAACTGCGAGGAGCCAGCTTATGAAAACACTACGTGCCGCACTTGAAGAGATCTTGCTACGGGAAGACAGCGTCGCATCCTGTTTCGAGCGTGGGCTGCTCAATCTTTCGGCATTTGCCAAACAGATCGAAGAAGAGGTCGAAGCTAGCGTCGGGCAGGCAGTGCCGACTAACACGATCGTTGCAGCACTCTCACGACTCCAAAAGAGCCGAGAGTCTCGGGTCGAACTGCGTATTCAACTGCACGCCTCCGATCTCTCGGTGAAGACCGGCTTAAGTGGCATCGCGTATGAAAAGACGGAGAAAGTTCAAGCGCTCCTTCCAAAAGTGGTAACCCAGACTCAGCTAACTCGAAGTGATCTATTTGCGTTGGCGATCGGATTATCGCAGATCTCGTTTGTTGTTCCTCAGGGACAGCTCGCGGCATTGCGAAAGGAGCTGAAGGATATCAAGCCGCTGTATACCTCGAACAACTTAGCTTCCGTAACGGTCCGGTTTGGGCCACAGTACCTGAAAACCCCGGGGGTTGTTCATCACTTTATCAAGTCGATAGCCGTGCGAGGCGTGAACATAGTTGAAGTCATATCGACATTTACTGAACTTACAGTGATCGTCGAAGAGGTCGATCTTGAGCAAGCATTCCTGGCGTGGCATCGGTGTATTGTGGACGACAAACACTCGCGTCTCGGGGTGTCCGATTAGGAGAACTCGTATATGCCTCCACAACGCCTGACTCGGTATATTCTTCTGGCGATGTTTCTGGGCCTCGTGTGTGGGCACCTTCTCGGATTAGCAGCCGTACCACTCGGCGCCGTCGGTAAGGTCTATATTCAACTCATCAAGGTTATCGCCGTTCCACTCGTTCTCTTCAGCATCATCGAAGCAGTTATCGCTACGGATCTCTCCTGGCGTACAGCGCGCTGGTGGTTGTTGGTGATTCTGATAAATACGACGTGTGCACTGGTGCTGGGACTCGGGCTGTCGAACATCTTTCGCCCCGGCGATGGCTTTACCGGCTCGGCAGCGAGTGCGGTCGCCGAGGTTCCGAAGATGACAAAAGAGTTCTCCCTTGGGACCTTTTTAAGTTCATTTGTGCCGGAAAGCATCGTGGCACCATTCGTTGAAAATAACGTTCTCTCGGTCGTGTTTATGTCGGTGTTGATCGGTGCCGCGATGCGTACCTACCTTCGCTCCGCCACAGCTGAGATCTCGCTCCAATCGACTGAACGACTGATTCGGTCGATAACGGCTGTTATTACCACAGTGCTTCATTGGTTGGTGCAGCTTGTTCCGATAGCGGTCTTCTGCGTCACCGCACGAACAGTGGGCGAGCACGGTTTTGCCCCGTTTCGGGGTCTGTCGTTCTACGTGCTTCTTGGGTGTTTGGGAATGGCGCTTCAGATCGTTCTGATCTACCCGCTGTGGATCCGGTTCGTGGGCCGCTACTCGCTTCGCGAAGTATGGCGCGTTGCTCAAAAGCCGATAGCATATGCGTTTGGTACCAACTCCAGTTTAGCAACCCTACCGGTCACGTTGAATGCCCTTGATGAACTCAAAGTTCCTAAAGCATCGTCTCGGCTTGGCTCGTGTATAGGTACCAATTTCAACAACGATGGAATCATCCTGTATGAAGCGATGGCGGTGTTGTTTGTCGCTCAGGCGATGAACATCGATCTCTCGCTGGGGGAGCAGGTGTTCGCAGCGCTTATGAGCCTCGCCGCTGCGATTGGTGTGGCTGGTGTTCCGGAGGCCGGTGTAGTTTCGCTCTCTCTCGTGCTCTCTGCAGTAGGGCTTCCGCTTGAGATACTACCGATGCTCCTCTCGGTGGACTGGATCGTTGCCCGCGTGCGCTCGGTTACCAACGTCATGAGTGACATCACGGTATCAATCGCGATTGCAGGACTTGATCGCAAATCCGTCGAGTAGGTAGCTCGTCAGACCGCGCGCGCGAGGGGATTCTCAGAGACCGTGATTCCTTGCTCTTTGTAGTAGCGGCTCACCAAGAGGTCAGCGGCATGCTCCGCGCCGGCCTTAAGATCGCGAATCGTTGGACGTTGCTGCGCCTGCAGCTCTGCCCGTGAATCCCATGCCCGCACCAACGTGGTAGCGAGTGTGTCGGGGGTTACCTGCGCGAGCTCAAGTCCGTAGTCCTCGCACTTCAGAAGTCGCAGATAGCCTCGTACCTTCGGTGCATAGATCAATCCAACCACCGGCGTCTCTACAGAGGAGGCGAGGACGATTGAGTGAAATCGCATACCCACTAAGAGGCCGCAGCGCTGAATGACTGCTTGAATGTCGTGGCTGAGGTACTTGGTGTTGGTGAGCAACGCGCCATCAACGAGTTTGGCCAGCTCTTGGCATGTGGCCTCATCCATCGGGTGTGTGCACACAACAACGGGTTGGAAGCGCTCCTGTACCTGGTCTTGCGCCTTTTTGATCCCCGCAGCTACGGTTTTAAGAAATGCGTGAGGATCCTGAAGCCGTTCTTCTGGCTTGAGCCACGTGTCGAGGTAGGCAGTTGCGTTAATCGCCAGCATCGGTTTGTTTGGGTCGAGCCCGATCTCGCGCGTGATCTCGATGGCAGTCTCTTCCGAGGAGACGGGATTGATGAATGCAGCATCGCCTGTTAGCTCAATCGGCTGTGTTACACCGATCTCTTTGCACAGAGCTTCACTGTCTCGCTCGCGCATCATGACGAGGTCGCACCCGTTGATTGTCCACTTCGCGAGTAGCTTGCTGATCCAACTCGGGAAGGGCCCGATGCCGGTGCTGTAGCACACCATCTTGCAGCCAAGGAGTTTTGCGAGCGGCACCAAGAACACGAGGGTAATAAGATAATTGAAGGCCGGGTTGAAGAGCTTTTTACCGAAGATGATTCCATCGCAGATAAGAGCGCAATCGCTCTTAGCGAGGCACCACAGGGTGGGGAGGCCAAGCAGTCGAATACTTCCGGTCCACGGCATAACGTCGACTGCCTTTACGTTGTAGCGGTTGCCGTAGTGTTCCTTTGTCCACTCGGGCTTAATCGACGGAACATAGAATTCGGCTTGTGGGAGACGCTTTGAGAGGCTCTCTAAGATACTCGACATGATCGCCATGTCGCCCAGGTTGCGGCCGGAGTTGTTACCGAGAAGGGTGATGCGAGGATGAGTGCCTTTCATGGGGTCCTTTTTGTAAAATACCGCGAGCTCGGCCCATTCTATGGGTATGCGGGGATAATTCAAGGGGGAGTCCCAACACAGAGGCGGAACTACGAGGAGGCCTGGGGGAGGAGCCCCCAGGTTTGTTTTTCGGTCGGGCAGCTATATCCGGCTGTCTATCGTAACAGCTTCGACTCAAGTATCTGCCGGTACGCTGTCGGAAAAGCGTTGTTGTATAACCCAGCATCCAAGTCGACCAGTTGCCAGACTGCGCCTTCAAGAAGCGATAGTTCACGGATCCTCTCGTCCCGTATCGTTTCTCGCAGGGTGCGAACGATCCCCTCGATATCAACCATT
>JBIIYC010000195.1:0-4773 GCA_044347025.1 Bdellovibrionota bacterium | reverse complement strand
CACTTATCATCGCTGCTACAACGGTTGTCCCCATCCCGGCGAACACTTGGTTTTGACGACGCAACGATATTACCTGGTGAGCCCGTTCAATCGCACTTCG
Source organism: Bdellovibrionota bacterium (assembly GCA_044347025.1). Taxonomy (GTDB): domain Bacteria; phylum Bdellovibrionota_C; class UBA2361; order UBA2361; family OMII01; genus OMII01. The sequence continues at coordinate 4,673 of JBIIYC010000195.1, read as the reverse complement.
CAACAGCTGTCTTCCATCTTCACTGTCAGACTGGGCGAACACGGCTTGGATCGCATCAACCGAGAGCTGCGCAGCAGCTTCCCCACCGGCTTCTCCACCCATGCCATCAAATACAAAGAAACCGGTTCCGCAGGCAGATTCTACCACTGCGAATCGGTCCTCGTTCTTGTCACGCTCGCAGCCGACATCGGTCAAACCAGCAGCACTGCTGTTCGATGGCGCCTTTGCTCGAGCTTTCCCGCGTCCGAGAATTTGATCTAGGATCATTGACGTCTCCCCGTCGTCTCACCGAGAGCGAGCGGATGATTGGGCACACATCTCCTATCACCTCGCACCTGTCCCTCGACCTCAGAGAAACCATCGGCGATTTCATTAGAAAGCTTGATACTTTAAGAGCCTTTCTAACAACATGCCCCTGAAACCGCAGTTTCCGATATGGGGTATCCTCGAGTGTGGGGAAGGCGCAGAAGAGTGTCGTCATCCACCGGAAATCACTATCGATCTCGTGGGATCACTTGCGATTACCCCACAATACGGCCCATTATAGAACATTGATGATGTCTGACCCCTAGACCACACCGACTACTTCAAAACACAGGTTTACCCTTGTCCCCCTCAAAGCTTCCCAATATTGGCCGCTACATCCTTGTACTTGGAGCAGCCATTCTCCTTGCCCCGTATGCTGGATGTCACATTGTAACAACCCCTCCGCAATCCATACGGGAACTCTCACATGGCGCGCACTCTGCTGACGACGAACCGTTTGCGGACGAGAACACAACTCGCGAAGAGCCGCGTGCTAACGAGCCTCTTTCTGAGCTTGGGGCAAACAACAGCGACAAGCTCGATGATATAGAAAAACTGCTTACGCCATAACGGAGTCGACGATGGTTACACTCAATAGGATCTACACAAAGACCGGCGACAGCGGATCTACCGGGTTGGTCGGTGGCGAGCGAATTAAGAAGACCGCCCTTAAAGTGTGCGCGTACGGAGACCTTGATGAACTCAATGCTCATCTCGGTGTCTGTTACACGCTCGCGAAGGAGACTTCGGCTAACCCGCTTCACGACAAATTGATTGTCATACAGAATGAGCTTTTCGACATCGGCTCGGAACTCGCCACACCAGCCGGCGCTGAATGGCCTGGTATGCCCAAGGCTTCAATGAGCCACGTGCAACAGCTTGAGGGCTGGATAGACGAACTAAACCAGAACCTCCCCGAGCTGAAATCGTTCATTCTACCCGGCGGAACCGCACTGAACGCCCATCTGCACGTGGCTCGAACTGTCTGCCGACGAGCCGAGCGCTCTATTCTCTCTCTGCACGAGACAGAACCTGTCTCAACGAGCATCCTATGCTACATCAATCGCCTGAGCGATCTCCTGTTTGTTATGTCTCGCGTAGCGGTAGTCAATTCCGGAGCGCCGGAATACCTATGGGCGCCCGGTGCTCAAAGACCCAAGACCGCCTAGCTCGGGGGTGACGCCAATTCCGTATTCAAATACAAGAGAACCGCCGAGCGATCCGGCCCAGAGGGTCAAGATAATCTGCAAAGCGAACGCGAGATAATACAACCCAACCAACACTCGACGGCCGTGAATCGCGACCTGAGAAAGAAAGAAAAATGCGGCAAGAGTTAACGAATTGAGGAGTAAAAAGCGCCCTATCGAATGGTGCTTGCCGACAGCTAGTTCTAACTCGGGTGAGAGTGGAGGAAGCTCTCCACTCGCTTGATAGCCAGATACAAAGACTACGACTGTTGCAATCATAGTGGCACCGACAACAAATCCTCGGCACTGCTCTGCGGCGATACGGGTGCGCGGGATCAACCGACCCACCTCAACCGCGATTAGCAGAAGGATTCCTGCAAGGGGCAAGCCACTTAAGGGCGGGTGAAATGATATCATAGCAAACAGGCCGTAACTCTGCGCCGCATCGAGGCAGCACGTCGATGATTTGGAGTAATGACGTGCCAGCTATAGCTCTCGCTTCAGCAGCACCAACGTCACATCATCTTTCAGCAAACGCCCCTCGAGAAACTGCGCAAACCTATCGATGATCCCGCGTATCATACCCCCAGCAGTCACCGCTTGAGAAGACATCACCAGGGCCTCAGCGAGGCGCGCGATGCCAAACTGCTCCATCCCCCGATTCTGAGCCTCTGTAATTCCATCAGTATACAGCAGCAACACATCTCCTGGGGCAAGGGTATCTTCGACGAGCTCATAGGTCACCTCCCCCAAAAAACCCAACGGGAATCCGTCACCTTTAAGTTGAGCCACCTCGCTCGTTGCGCGCCTAAATAGCAACGCTGGATTGTGGCCGGCTCGGGCCCATTGGACCCGTCCACTCTCCGGATCATACAAACAGTTGCCCATGGTGATGAAGCGGCCCATCGGCAACTGCGGCGCTAGATAGCGATTCATCGCGTTAAGCAGCTCATCAGGACGAGTTTTCTCCGCTGCAACCATCGCCAGTTTCGCCATACTACCGATAAATGCGGCAGGTAGTCCGTGGCCCGACACATCCGCGACATGCAAAGAGAGTTTGTCTTGATCGGTGTTGATAAAATACCAATCGCCTCCCACCTGCTCGAGCGGCTGGTACGACACCGCTAGTTGAAAGCGAGGATCCGAGGGAAGTTCTCGAGGCAACAGGCCCTGCTGAATTGCGCGGGCCTCTTCCAGGTCTTTCTGAAAGCGCATGTTGTGGTCGCGAAGCGCGGCATTTATCTCTGCAAGCGTTCCCTTCTTTACATCAGCACCGGCGGCTTTACGCAGACGCAGCTGCGTTGCAATGCGACTAGCCAACGTACCCACCGAAAGAGGTGATTGCACGACCTCTATCCGTTCTAGCGAATCAAAGGCATCGATCACGTTCGCATGCTCGGGGGCGATACATACGATCGGCACCATACGGGTATCTTCCTGTGTTCGAAAGAATCGACAGAGGTCCGGTACATCCGGGGTAATTCGACCATCAATGAGGATAAGGTCCACATTCTTTCCCGTAATAAGATCTGGGACAGAGACCTCTGAGGAGATGCCGAGAATGGCATAGCCTAGGCGCTCCAAAAACTTTGGCACCTGCTGACTATCGTCGCCGAAGTAAAAGATACGGTCCATGCGGTCGCAAACTCCCCTCGGTAGGGGGTATCGTCTCATTCTTCAGGTTTCAGGAGTACTTTCAGCGTATCCGTTCCGGCGAGCCCAAAAGGAATGAATTATCAGATGCTTAGGGCGCACGGTGCGAGAAGCATCCCTCTCAGGGTGTCGCAGACGCAGTGAGCTGCTCCGGGGTGATGGGAAGCAGAGGAACCAGCTTGTACCAGAGCCACATATTGTCGAGTGAGCGCAGAGCGTCTGCACTCTTCGTAGAGCGAAACGTAAGGTACAGAGGGCGGGCACTTACCTCTCCTGACTGTGCGCGGCCCTGCTGAAAATCGACCAGTATGCCCTTCCCCTCCGGACTATCTGCGGCAGCGAGAAGCTGTTGCGATATCGCGAACCCAGTCTTGCTCGCAATCGAGAATGCAGCGGGATTGAAACCACGAAAATGGAACTCTGGATCCTTCACCGCGAGCTCTACCTTAATTGAGTAGTCCGCCGTCCACACGCGAGCCACTGAAACCTCCGCAGCCGGCGGCTGTTGAAGCTGTCGCACTAGATTGCCCCCGGCAATACATAAGGCTATCACCATCGTGATTACACCACGCCCTGGCGTCAGAAAACGTGCGACGGCTTGACTGCCCTGAGCCTGGACTGTCAACAACCGATCATTTCGATAGTGATCGAGTCCTGCCGCGCGCCATTCATGATCATTGGAGAGAGCCAGCGCGTACCCCAAGGCGGTGTAGGTGCTCAATAGCCAAAAGAGATTCTCCGAACACGAGGCTAACGTGATCCAGAGAAGCGAGCGACCATCCGGAGCTGGAGTTAAACACAACGACACCACAAGAAGGGTTATCGCAGTAGGCGCAACGAGTGAGGCTAGCGCGGCGAATGGGCCACGCCGCGTTATTTCAACCGCCCTCGCTATTCCGGCACGCACGTTGAGACCAAAGACAGAAACCGCAACGAAGTAGAAGTACAGTCTCAACGTCCATATGCACCCCAACATCAACAAGACCAGGAACATCGTGGCAACCATTCCGTTGGGACTGCTTACCACTCCCATAAAAGGAGTAGTAAGCATCAATGAGGCCGTAAAGCTAACAAGGGCGATTCGAAAGAAAACCGCGAGGGAACTGCGTGACATATCCCTTTGCGATTGCAAAAGCCGGCGCCATCGCTGCACGATGAATGTTACAACAAGCACTTGCAATAAGCGCTCAATCACAAGCACCCCTAGACCTAGCGAGTAGCCGCCCAGTGAGGCTAGCACCTCTACTCCAGTCGATAACGAAACGATGAGCATGCAGGGAACAATCAATCGTCTATCATTCCACAACAATCCGGCGGAGATTCGAGCTGGAGCAAGTATCTTGCTGTCTCTCTGGTGAGCGACTTGGCTATCTGAGTCGAGGTACGTCATATACAAACAACAGGTCCCAGGATTAGGCAACGGGGAGAGGGCTTGCTCAAGTTACCCCTGGAAGCATCTCGGCGCAATCGCCACTACGGGTAGAAACTGGTCTAGGAGGGGCGCGAAAACAACAAAGGCTCATCGAC
>JBIIYC010000194.1:0-4806 GCA_044347025.1 Bdellovibrionota bacterium | reverse complement strand
TGATTCAGAAAGAGACGGAACGTCAGGAGTATGGCTTGGAGATGATTCCGAGCGAGAATTTCGTTAGCGAAGCCGTGCTTGATGCCATGGGCTCGGTGTTGACCAACAAGTACGCCGAGGGACAGCCTGGTAAGCGGTACTACGGCGGATGCCACATTGTGGATGAGGTTGAGAATTTGGCAAGCGCGCGTGCGTGCGAGCTCTTCGGTGTGGAGTTCGCAAACCTGCAGCCTCACTCTGGTTGCGGGGCTAATCAGGCAGTTTTTGACGCGTTTCTCAAGCCCGGGGATACCTTTATGGGGCTTCGTTTGGACCAAGGTGGCCACCTCTCGCACGGAAGTCCGGTGAATTTTTCAGGCAGGCATTACAAGGTCGTTGGGTATGGGGTTCGCCAGTCAGATTGTTTAATCGATCCTGATGAAGTTCGAACATTGGCGCGGGAGCACCGACCAAAGCTGATTATCGCTGGGGCAAGTGCATACTCGCGTCAGATCGATTGGAAGCTATTCCGAGAGGTCGCTGATGAGGTAGGCGCGATCTTTTTGGCGGATATCGCGCATTATGCTGGGCTTGTCGCAGGCGGAGTATACCCGTCTCCGGCGCCGTATGCTGACCTCGTTACAACAACCACGCATAAAACCCTTCGTGGGCCCCGTTCGGGCATGGTGATGGGTCGGCAGGTTCATCAGAAGGCGATCAATAAGGCGGTATTCCCGGGGCTTCAGGGTGGTCCGCACATGCATACAATCGCTGCCAAGGCAGTTTCGTTCAAGGAAGCGTTGAGCCCTGACTTTAAAGTGTATGCGAGGCAGGTTGTTGAGAATGCCCAAGCGCTTGCGGCGCAGCTCATAAAGCGAGGCTTACAGGTCGTCTCGGGCGGTACGGATAGTCACTTGATGCTGGTGGATCTCCGACCTATCAACGTCACTGGAAAAATTGCGGAAGAGGTTCTCGATTCAGTTGGCATTACGGGTAACAAGAATACGGTGCCTTTTGATCCGCAGCCGCCGACGATCTGCAGTGGAATCCGCCTCGGAACGCCAGCGTTGACAACGCGTGGTATGGGGGTCGCTGAGATGGAGCATGTGGCGGCGTTCATCGTAGAGGCTCTCGGCAATGTGTCGAATGAGGCGAAGTTGAAGACGGTTCGTCAAGGGGTAGAGGAACTGAGCCGTAAGTTCCCATTGTATCGGCACCGCCTCGTCAAATAACGACAGGGATTCACGATCTATGTTTTGTCCTAAATGCAACTCGGAGAAGTCTTCGGTAACTGATTCACGGAGTGACGGTGGTGCTATTCGCCGTCGACGCGAATGCAGTGATTGTGGATTTCGCTTCACAACGTATGAGCGAGTGGAGTTAGCGTTGCCCGTTGTTATCAAGAAAGACGGCAGCCGTGAGAACTTTGATCGAGAGAAGATTCGAGGCGGTCTGCGTCGCGCGTGTGAGAAACGACCGGTCAGTATCGAGGCGATCGATGCTGCTGTGGAGGCGATCGAAAAGCGAGTTCAAGAGCTGTGTCAGAAAGAGGTTGATAGTCGTCTGCTTGGGGAGCTCGTCATGGATGAGCTCAGAAAGATGGACAAGATAGCTTACGTGCGTTTTGCATCGGTGTACCGTGAGTTCTCTGATGTGAGCCAATTCGTCGACACGCTCAAGAGTCTTGGTTCCGCTGCTACCGATGGGCCTACAAAGGCTGGTAATACCTAGAGCCTTCATGTCAGATGTGCGCACCGATATCCCGCTTCGTTTAGATCCAATCGAGGTCGTCCTTGAGGAGTTTCGTCAGGGCCGTCCTGTTTTATTGGTAGATGATGTTGATCGGGAGAATGAGGGCGACGTGGTGCTCGCGACCGAGGCTGTTACGCCAGAGATGGTTGCGTTTTTAATGACCAACGCGCGAGGACTGATTTGCATAAGCCTCTCTGAAGAAGCGGCGAGAAAACTCGACCTGCCGCTACAGGTGGTTAACAATAACTCTCCGTATCAGACCCCTTTTGCTGTAAGTATCGATTCCGTTGATGTAGCAGCTACGGGGGTAACGGCCACATCTCGCGCGCACACGATGCGTAAACTGATCGATCCAGGAGCTCGTCCTGAAGACTTTGTAAGCCCAGGGCATGTTTTTCCGTTGATCGCCAATCCCGCTGGGGTGCTTGGAAGGGAGGGCCATACCGAAGGGGTCTATGATCTCGCTCGCTTGGTTGGTCTGGCCCCATCAGGAATCCTCTGTGAGGTTTTAAACGCAGATGGCACGATGGCTCGGGGAGCAGACCTCGCAGCTTTTGCGGCGCTCCACAAAATGCCGGTGGCGTCCATACAGGCGATCAAAGAGCACAGAGCTCGGCACGAGACCTCGGTGAGGGTCCTCTCTTCGCGCCCAGTCGATACTGGCTACGGCCGGTTTACTGCCACGGTCTTTATCGATGATGCCGCCGGTAAGGAGCACGTTGCGATGGTGTTCGGAGATGTATCCGCTGTCGATTCACCATTAGTGCGAATTCACTCTGAATGTTTGACTGGCGACGTTTTCGGTAGTCGACGATGTGATTGTGGTCCCCAGCTTGATGCGGCGATGGTTCAGGTTGTGGGAGAGGGACAGGGGATAATCCTCTATTTGCGACAGGAAGGTCGTGGAATTGGTTTGGAAAACAAAGTGAAAGCCTATGCGCTTCAGGATCAGGGGTTTGATACCGTAGAAGCGAATGTGGAGCTCGGTTTCCAGCCGGATCAGCGCGATTTTGCGGTAGCAGCACACATGTTGCTTGCTTTGGGAGTTCGTAGCATCCGATTGATGACAAATAATCCAGCTAAGGCTGCAACCATGGCGCAGCTGGGCATAACCGTTCAAGAGCGGGTTCCAATGATCGTGGAGCCAGACCCCTGTAGCGTGGCATATCTCGCGACAAAGAAGGAGAAGCTCGGACATTGGTTGTAAGAGAGCGTAATACGATGGTCATCGTTGAAGGCGCTTGCGCGCAGCCCCGCTACGATACGTTTCCCATCGGCAGAAAGGAGCTGATATATACAGTATGAAATCTCGTCGTGCCTGTCGTGAGACCGCTCTCCAGGTTCTCTATCAATGTGATGTTCTGGCCGACTTTTCGGCCCAGAGCGTTACATTTTTTTTTGAGCACTTTGCATCTCAGGAAGAACTGATTGAGCAGGAACGCGCCGAGACACCCTCTTCGTACTGTCAGGAGCTTGTGACGGGCATAATTGCTCACATGAGTGAGATAGATGCGCGTATCGCTATGGCCTCCACTCATTGGAGCGTCGCTCGTATGCCATGCGTTGACAGGAACATCATTCGCATCGCGGCGTATGAGATGCTCTTTTCCGAAGATGTCCCCGCTAAAGTCTGTATCAACGAAGCGATTGAAATTGCAAAGCGGTTTAGCGGTGACGAAGCGCCAAAGTTTATCAACGGAGTGCTCGATACAATTGCGACCTTGGCAAAGAATGAGAGCTATTCGCGGAAATAAGAGCGCTTGTCAGCCGGGCGCGTGCGCTAGCATATCCCGTGTGCTGAGGTCTTTGATGAAAAGAGCGCACTATCAACCGGATTGTGGAAAGAGCCGGGCCACATCCGTGGGTAATCGCAATTGCGCAACACAATAGCGTGGACAGTTGTTGAATCCCAAGTGCCAATCTCTGCCTTCCGTGCGACGAGCGTTACTTGGCAAGTAATAGACGCACGCGCGACACGGACCAGTCAAACGACGCATTCCCTGTCTGTTGTACAAAGAGGCAGGATACGGTTTCAGGCTGATTGAAAAACACCTTCACATGATTGCGCGGAGACAGGTAAGGGTAGCCTTGCGGAGTAAACGCAAGCGAGCCCTGCCAGGATGGGGTTTCGTACACAAGACGGGCAGTGGCTTGGTTGCAATCCCCTCCAGAGATGCGGAGGCCTCGCGGAAAGTCAGTCGTATAATTGCCGGGATCTAACTCGATACCACGCACAGCAATCGGTTGAGGCAGTCGAACAGTCAGGAGTTCGTCTCCCTCTTGTCGTCCGCGACGCGCAGACCAGCGAGCAAACGGTTCGATAGCCTGACTCCTCTGTAAAACATCCGGCGCAGGTGTCGGCATCATCGTCACCGTTCCGTTCAGCGCACTAGAGTCGACGAATGGTTCTCTCGTGAGATCCTTCATCTGACTCAGATCTTGCATCAGGTTCGGATGGTTGTATGCAAAGTGCCGAATCACCGCGGCTGATGGAGAGCAGAGATATCGCCGGAGGTTTGAATCGGATGTGGTCGTGTATTCATGCATGAAGGGCACGTATATCGTCGGTGTCGCTTGAGAAATCGAGAACAAGGCGAGCATTCCCAGGGCAACGGCTACGCGTTTTCTTGGTTGAGCGATCCAAGCAAGCCCTAACGCCCAAGCCGCAGCTCCAATACAGATTGCTGTCAGACAGTATTGCGTTCCCCAGGGGAGGAGTCGGGAGAGGCTTGCTATTGGTGCGATAGCAGCGAACTCCTCTGGTATATTCGTGTCGAGGTATGCCGACGCGGAGAGCACCAGCGCGAACGAGACGAGCCCCCGTACTGTTTTTGAAGCCCCTCGGCGCAGGATAATGAGCGATGCCAGCGAGAGTATCAGGTAGCATACCGCGGTCGAGTCGTACAACTCTCGCACATCCGCACGATGGATCGACTCGAAACCAAGGGTTGGGCCGATAAGTGGCAGGGTAAATCCCTCTGGTCCCTCGTCGGGCACCACGTGCGCGTTTTTCGGGTAGTCGGGCACAGGGGGCATCGGGACGGTCACAGCGGTATAGAGCGCCGGGATGAGAAT
>JBIIYC010000193.1:0-4877 GCA_044347025.1 Bdellovibrionota bacterium | reverse complement strand
CTGAGGGTACGAAGTATTCTGGAATTATGATGGTCGTTGTACCAGGGTCGGCTCCGTGGTTCGCATCGAGGAGTTGGAAGCCTGATTGGCGATGGCTGCCGTGGGCTGCGATCGCTGTTGCGATCGCACCGCTCGGGTTTTTGGCGACGACTCCGTACGCTATACTTAATTCCGAGAAGTTTTTGAGAGATTTTGCTGCCGAGTCTCGACATATGCAGACAGGGCACACAGTGTCAATTACCGCCTGGTCGCAGCTTTGGATGTATCACTTTTGGCGAAGTATTTGGCCGGGTATCTCCGGCGTAACGGCGGTGGCAGGGGTAATCGGCATGGGATTCCTGTTGCGCCGTGGGCGAATCGAGGACCTCTTTGTCGTTGGCATGGTGCTGTTGTTTTATTTGCCGGCGGAGTATGTGAAGGCAAAGCCAGCGCCGCAGCCGGAACGGTATATCTTGCCATGCCTTCCTTTTATGGCGATTGCGATGGCGGAACTCCTCCGACAGATTGCAGGTCGCGGAGCCCTCGCGCGAGTCGTGTCTGTGGGCGCCTGTGTGGTGCTCGTAGCTCTTCCTCTCAATCGCACCCTCAATTTGGCGCAGGATATCCAGAGTGATACCCGTATTCGGATGGCCGAGTGGGTTAAGCAGCACATTCCCGCAGGTTCGACATTTCTGATGGATTGGAAGCCGTACTGTCCGAACCTCACTGGAGCGCCGTACTCTGTAGAGCACATTCGAAGAGCGGAGCTAATAGAGGATTTGGATGTGAAGAGATTAAAGCGCTCGGGTGCCGATTACCTCATTCTTTCCAGCCTCTTCTATAATCGTTATTTCAGTCAGCCAGACGCGCAACCTTTCATTCGTCAGCGTTTTCGCGATGTGTTTCAGAACGTTCCCGTGGTTGTCCAGTTTGAAGCGCCGTCGGGAACATACGGATTTCACAATCCGACCCTAACCTTGTTCTCGCTGAAGCCGGAGGATTTTGCGCGCCTTGAGCAGGAGCAGGATCAGAAGCGAAGAGGGGAGTTGGAGTATACCTCTAATGAGGTGCGAGCGCGCGCCAAGTGGTAGCACGCGCTATGGAGAGCTCGGTCAGTTGTAGCTTACATTGATATCGACGTAGCCGTGGGTAAGGTCACAACCCCATGCCGTCGCAGAGGCTTTACCCAAGTTGAGCCGAATCGTAATCGGAACAGTTCGAACCTCCATCCGCTTTTTGATCCTAGCCCGATCGTGCGGTACGATCTTTCCTTTCCGCATTACGCTCGCGCCCGCGAAGGTAAGGTCAACTCGGTTCGGATCTACTTTCGCTGAGGGATCTTTGCCCGCGGCAGCAAGGACGCGCCCCCAGTTAGGATCGGCTCCGTGAATCGCGGTTTTTACTAGAGGGGAATTAATCACGTTCTTCGCGATGCACCGGGCCTCGCGAAGATTCCGAGCTCCTTCGACGCGAACCTCAATTAACTTGGTGGCGCCTTCGCCATCGGCCGCGATCTGCTTAGAGAGCTCTTGGCACGCTCTGGTTAGAAGCGCCAGGAACTCAGCCTTGTGTTTGGAGGAGGTGATCCGACGGCCCTTTTCACCGGTCGAGAACACCATCACCATGTCATTCGTGGATGTGTCGGTATCGACAGAGGTCATGTTGAAGGAGGCGTCGACTGCAACTCTCAGAACGGCTTGGAGGGTTTTACTATCGACAGTGGCGTCAGTGGCGAGAAAACCCAGCATCGTTGCCATATTTGGCGCAATCATGCCTGACCCTTTGGCAAACCCTGCGATGGTTATCTTTTCGCCGCCGACGGTGCCTGTGACAAAGACCTCTTTTCTCGTTAGATCTGTAGTCATGATCGCTTGAGCTGCCAACTCGCCATGCTTAACCAGTGGCTTCGCCAAGAGATCTGTGAGTCCATCGGTTATCTGTTTCATGGGGAGGGGCTTTCCAATGATCCCCGTGGAGGAGACCGCCACCTGGCTCGGCTTGATGCCAAGGAGCTTCGCCGCAATAGCGGCCGTCCTCTCGGCATCTCGAAGTCCTGCGCGACCCGTGCCCGCGTTTGCGTTGCCTGAGTTGATAATAACGGCCTTTACGACCCCCTTTGAGAGGGCCTTTTTGCAGACGGTCAGAGGCGGAGCTGCAAAAGCGCTTACGGTGAACACGCCGGCGCTCCCGAAGGCGTTTGGAACGTAGACGAAGGCTAGGTCTTTCTTGCCGTTGCTCTTGATGCCTGCTGCCATGCCTGAGGCGTACACGCCTTTGAGGGTGGTTATCGTCTTGTTGGCCATAGGTATTTTCTCCGAGGGGAGACGAACCACCATCTGCTTCGGAGGCAGGTAAGGGCACGCCCGCATGAATGATGCGGGAGGTTCCGTAACTCGGTCAAGTTACTAATCCCGATGTGCAGTGCGGTTGCCCTGGTGGGGAGTGGACAGTGGACGTCACTGGCAAAGCTCCCGATCCGCTAATACTCCAAATGTTTCCAACCCTTTGATCTCTCTAAGGCGTTCGGCTATAAAACGGACTAGGATTGGGGTCGTATGCATTCGATGCTGGGCTCGTCATGGAGCGCGCGCCATCCGGTGGTCTATACCTGGGCGGTCTCGATAAGAGACGTCCCCGAGAATGTTCTTTGATGCTCGGGTGGAGATGGTGACTGTGATTTTGGAGATTCAACGATGAACATAGCAGTGGTAGGTACAGGGTACGTCGGATTGGTAGCAGGCGCGTGCTTTGCTGAAACCGGCAATGACGTGATCTGCGTCGATGTGAATGAGCGCAAAGTCGAGGCGCTAAAAGCCGGGAAAGTCCCTATCTTTGAGCCCGGCCTTGAAGATTTGGTTAAGAGCAACTCGAAGGCGGGTCGTCTAACATTCACAACCTCGCTCAAAGATGCGGTACACGCCTCTGATGTCATATTCATCGCGGTAGGAACTCCACAGGATGAGGATGGGTCGGCGGATCTTACCCACGTGTTAGGTGTAGCACGGGGTATTGGCGAGCACATGAATGCGCCAAAAATCGTCGTCGATAAATCGACCGTGCCGGTTGGAACCGCGGATCGAGTTAAAGCCGAGATAGAGAAAGTGGCGAAATTCCCAGTTGAGGTCGTCAGCAATCCGGAGTTTTTGAAAGAAGGAGCGGCTATCGATGATTTCCTCCGCCCAGACCGGGTTGTTGTCGGTGTAGCGAGTGAGCATGCTGGCCGGGTCATGAGGGAGCTCTATGCGCCATTTGTGAGAACCAACAATCCGATCTTGGTTATGGATGTCCGTTCCGCGGAGATGACGAAGTATGCTGCCAATACGATGTTGGCGCTGCGAGTTTCGTTTATGAACGAGATCGCCAATCTGTGCGAAAGCGCCGGTGCTGACATTAACAAAGTACGAATCGGTATCGGGACGGATTCCCGAATCGGAATGAGCTTTATCTTCCCTGGTATTGGCTACGGAGGTTCGTGCTTCCCCAAGGACGTTCAAGCGCTCATCCGCACCGGAAAGGATCACGGGGTTGGTCTACGAATTGCGCAGGCCGTTGAGGATGTAAACTTCAGCCAGAAAAAATTGATGGTTCACAAGATCGTTCAACACTACGGTGAGTCGAATGTGCGAGGAAAGACCTTCGCCATGTGGGGCTTGGCGTTTAAGCCGAAGACCGACGATGTTCGAGAGGCTCCAGCGCTCTCGATCTGCGCTGAGTTGATAGCGCTCGGCGCGCGAATACGCGCGTTTGATCCCGAGGCGAACGAAACCTTTCGAGAGCGGTTCGGTGAGAATAGTGCCGTGGAGTACGTGGAGAATAACTACGAGGCGCTATCAGGTGCCGATGCGTTGATTGTGTGCACTGAGTGGAATGCATTCCGTCAGCCCAACTTCAAGCGTATTAAGGAATGCCTGGCGGCCCCGGTGATTTTTGATGGAAGAAACATTTACGACCTTGTAGAGATGAAGTCCCACGGGTTCACCTACTACAGTGTCGGAAGACCGGTTGTATCGCAGGATTAGGTAGATAAGGATTAACGTATGGCGCGTATTGTAGTCAGTGGCGGAGCAGGATTTATCGGGTCGCATCTGTGCGACGCATTGTTACAGCAGGGCCACGAAGTTATCGCGGTTGATAACCTGTTTACAGGAACCAAGCGGAACATCCACCACATGCTTGGAAATCCTAACTTTGAGTTTATTCGGCACGATGTTACGGAGCCGATCTTGCTCGAATGTGATCAGGTATACCACTTGGCGTGCCCGGCATCGCCAGTCCACTATCAGTACAACCCAATCAAGACGATTAAGACCAATGTGACCGGCACTATTAACATGCTTGGTGTCGCTAAACGCACGCATGCGCGCTTCCTTTTGGCGTCCACATCGGAGGTGTATGGTGATCCACTCCAACACCCTCAGGTTGAGACCTACTGGGGTAATGTAAATCCGATTGGGCCGCGTAGCTGTTACGACGAGGGGAAGCGCGTCGCCGAGACTCTAACGGTTAACTACAAGGAGCAAGGGCACGTCGATACTCGAATTGTGCGTATCTTCAACACCTTTGGTCCGCGGATGCTCTTCAATGATGGGCGCGTGGTGTCCAATTTTATCGTGCAGGCGCTGAAGGGTGAAGACATCACGGTGTATGGCGAGGGGCAGCAAACCCGGTCGTTTTGTTACGTAGACGACCTCGTGAAAGGTATCATGGCGACGATGAACAAGGAGGGCTTCTATGGGCCTGTTAACCTCGGGAATCCGAACGAGATGACGATCGTAGATCTTGCCAAGCGAGTCATTGAACTGACTGGTTCAAAGTCGAAGATCGTCAAGAGGCCGCTTCCGCAAGATGATCCAACTCGACGCCAACCAGATATTACCGTAGCAAAGCGTGAGTTGGAT
>JBIIYC010000192.1:0-4891 GCA_044347025.1 Bdellovibrionota bacterium | reverse complement strand
CTTTATTCCAGTGGCCCACTTCATCCTTGTTCCTTCCGGAGTGATCCTGACACCGATCCTGGCGCTGCGTCAGTTTCGGGTGACGAACGCAATTATCGGTGCCTCCTGTACGTGTGCAGCGTGTGGGGGAGAGCTGACGCGACTTTCCTCGCAGGAGCGCTATCCACTGTATGAAACCTGCCTGTCGTGCAAGCGAGAAAATCGCATCGAGTCTCATCAATCAAGTCACTGAGGGTTGAAGCGAATTCAACTACACCGCTTAGATGCGAGCTGTGATCGGTGTGCATCGAGACTGTGCCGTGTCATTAAGTCACTCCCATAAACCTTCTAGGCTACGGAGCTGCGGTGCCGGTAGAGCATCGACGCCGCAATAATACGGAGGTCCACTCCGCTCAATAAACCTATGGAGGCAATAATGTTTCGAAGTGATTACCCAGTACGACGTAGTAGATTATTCGGGGATGAGCCCTTTCCTCTACCCCGGAATATTCAAAGAGTATTCGATAGCTTTCTTCAAGACATGTGGGAGCCAACTGCTCCGCTCGCGGTGAGCGCTGCATTTATCCCACAGATCGACATCGATGAAGACGAGCGCCAGGTAAAGGTGCTTGCTGAGCTACCTGGGCTTAAAGAGGGAGATGTTGAGATAGTTTTTGAGCCCGGTCTTCTGATCCTTCGCGGAGAGAAGAAAGAGGAAGAGAAGCGCGAAATTGCGAAAGGCCGCGGGCGGTATGAGGAACGCCGCTACGGTGCTTTCGAGCGCCGCATTCCAATCCGCTCGCAGATCGAAGAGGGACAGATACAGGCCAATTTCGATCGGGGGGTGCTTACCGTAAGCCTCCCAAAGTCTGCAGAGGCGAGGGCGCAAGCTCGTCGAATCCCAGTCAAGACTGGTGCGGCTGAGCCTCAACTTGAGCAATCGATGCGCGGTCGAGAGCAACCCTCAGCGCAAGCGGGGCAGGCAGCGCACTAATTAGCATTTCTTCATTGAAGTGTTGCGCAAGCACCATCCGGTCGTAGGGCAGGATGGTGCTTTTTTTGTGTGGCCGATGATTGTAGGGCGCGGTGGGTGTGCTCACGCGAATGACCAATAAAAAAACCCAGACACCTTTCGGTGCCTGGGCCGTGGATTAACCAAGCAGCACAGACTTGCAAGAGCCTGATGCCATTATATGACACCAGGGGGCTCACAAACCGGCACTATCTAATTGGAATACCAATGAGTACGCCGGTAACTATCGGGTCGCCCCGTAGTATTTGCTGTGAATCCAAGAGGTCGGTGAATTATCGCCACCTCAAGGTTAATCTCAGTCAACCCGTGAGTGTGAAGGTATCAAAGACCATCGGATGTGGGCATGACGCCACTTATCCGCCGATACACAAAATCAACGCTTCGACTTAGCCCCGGACTCGTGCACGTGCACGTGAACGTGCTCGTAAACGTGAACGTCCACGCGCCCCTTGAACAGTCCGCTCTATAAACGAAGCGCTTGGCACGCAGCGCCCACGCACTCGCCCGCAAGAGGTCTCCGTGCTTAGGAGCCTTACGAGAGCTTCCCGGCTGCCGCGTACACTCGCGGAGGGGGAACGCGCAGGTTCCATACCAAGCCGAATAGCGACAGGGTCTTGAGGATGTAGTGAGAGATGTCGATCTCCCACCAGTAGAAGCCTTGTCGCTCCGAGCCTGGGTAGTAGTGGTGATTATTGTGCCACCCCTCGCCGAGTGTAATGAGGGCAAGGAGCCAGTGATTACGGCTTGAATCGGTTGATGGAAAACGACGCTTTCCAATCAGGTGCGTGAGGGAATTGATGCAGAATGTTCCGTGATACAGCAAAACGGTGCTGATGAAGAATCCCCAAGTCAGCATCTGCATGCCGTTAGTTCCGAGCGCTGGATATGCATGCTCAAGCCACACGCCTAAAAAGAAGGTACCTACCGCCAGTAATATCGCGGGAACCACATTGAAGCGCTCGATGAAGCGAAGCTCCGGGAACTTGGTAAGATCTTTCACCAACTCAAGTCGCGGCTCGAGGAACTGTGTGCAGAGCACCCAACCGACATGTGAGAAGTAAAGTCCATGCACGATAGGAGAGTGGATATCCTCCTCGGTGTCAGAATGCTTGTGGTGGTGTCTGTGGTGAGAGGCCCACCAGATCGGACCCTTCTGCGCTGCGGTGCATCCGAGGACCGCCAGAAAGAATTGAAATGCTCGGCTCGTTTCGTATGAGCGGTGCGAGAAATATCGGTGATACACCCCGGTGATCGCGAACATGCGGATCACATAGAGGGCGAGACACACGGCGACCGCTACCCAGCTAACACCGGTCCAGATCGCCATGAGGCACGCAAGGTGTACCGCCCAGAAAACACCTTGCTTGAAGATGTTCATAAAGGACTGATCGTTTTGGTCTGTCACATCGCCGTGATACATAATGGGCTTCCTGTAATTAATGCGCCTGAATCGT
Source organism: Bdellovibrionota bacterium (assembly GCA_044347025.1). Taxonomy (GTDB): domain Bacteria; phylum Bdellovibrionota_C; class UBA2361; order UBA2361; family OMII01; genus OMII01. Next base: position 2,425 of record JBIIYC010000192.1, on the reverse strand, counting down.
GCCATGATCGACGATCTTGAACAAGTCGAAGGGAGGTAACTTATTGACTCGACGAAGAGGTTCTCGCTCGGCGAGAGGTTGCGGAGGCACCTGAGCGAGCAACGGCGGTAGCTTGCAGGGCTCGCTTTCCAAGGGGACGATATGCTGCCGCTTTAAGGTGCGGGGAGCGTTAGATGATGTTGTGTTTACGCAACCTCAGCCATCGAGAGCCGCTTCGCGCGCATCCACAAACTCTCGATGTCATAGAATTCGCGAGCTGGCTCGTAGAAGATGTGAACGACCACATCGCCGCAGTCGACAAGAACCCACTGTCCATCTTCGTAGCCCTCGACCGAGATCGGGCGGGCTCCACTTCGAAGCAGCTCTTCGATGACACGATTGGTTATTCCCTGAACCTGACGGTCTGAGCGACCGGACACGACAACGAAGAAATCCGCAAGATCTGAGAGGGTACGAACGTCGAGTACAGAGACGTCCTTACCTTTTACTTCCTCACAGGCATTCACGACTCGTTTAACAGTTGCTAGCGAGCCGGTATCATCCTTAAGAACCAATGCGAGGTTATCTTTCATAGTGTGCGGGGTCCTCCTTGATAGTGGGTTATTCGAACAGCGGAAACGTCACCAAATACCGGACGTTGCAGTGCAGCGCCCAAAGCAACCGAGAAACGGATCTTCGTTCGAATCGCCGAGCTAAGTATTGTACGTGAAATCAGGGAAAAATGAACAGTGAAGAGGAGCCAACGACGGGTTTCGCTGGTAGTGCGCGAGAGCTTCAGGTTGGAGGGTCTGAGTACGATACAGTTCTCCGTAAAAATGCAACCTATAGTGGTAGTATAGCATTAGATGCGGCAGGGGTGGAAGGGGATTGTTGGGTGGGGTAACTCGTCGATACGGCAGCGCTTTAGTGCCGCCTGCGCCGCCGGCTTCGACCCCAAAGGATCGAGGGTGGTAGATCGTGACGGGGTATGAAAAAACTACTGAACTGCGACCAATATCCCCGCCGCATTGTACGTGGTTGATGTCGCGGTCCAGCTTCTATTGGCGTTGGTTGCGCTTGATAGCTCGGCCAGTCCAGATCGCCAATAAACTCCGCCATTGTCATTGAGTCGTTGAGTCATCCCTGAAGGTACCGTAAGCGCCGGAGCAGGATCTCGATCCTGAATAAAGGATAGCAGGAGAGAGCCGCTCGGAGAGGTGATACCTGTAAAGGTCATGGTGGTGCCTGAAACCTCTTGCCAGGATCCGTTCGCGACTATCGCACTGACATTTCGGTAGGCCACCATGAAGCCACACCTGATACCTAGCGAGCCAAAGTTGTAGCTAGCCGGCTCTGATGCGGATGCCGTCCGATAGAACAACGCTGAGGCATATCCATACGACGTCCAATTAAAGTTGGACCCGAGCCTCGTCCAGCCCGATGGAGTTGTTATATCAGTTGGATTCGCGTTCGTGACCATCGTGATCAGCAGATCTCCCGCCTGTATTCCTGATGGAACATTTACATTTGCAAAATAGGTGGTGCTAGACACGGACACGAACGCAGGTGTGCCTGTTGGTACAGGAGTTGGTGTTTGTGTGGGTGTTAACGTTGGGGTAGCAGTGGGCGTCTCAGTTGGGGTCGATGTTGGTGTTGCTGTCGCCGTAGCCGTTGGAGTTGCGGTCGGAGACACTGGTGCCTTCACCTCTACCGATCGTAACTCTGGCGAACACCACGTCGCCCCTGCTCCATAGTTACAGTTCGTGCTCGCATCATCACTCTCCAAGATCGCACGGTACTGGAAGTATCGCTGTGAGGTGAGGTTAGAGAGCGAGCTGGTAAAGCATGAGAAGAGGAGGCTTGGCGATCCACGCATGATGCTTGTGCCGGCGCAGGTGCCGAGGTCGAAGTTGTAGTTCGAGTAGTTGTTCAGCTCTGAGAAGTATGAACCGTTGGTGTTATCCGGCCCGATCCAGGTTGGGTTATCGGAGCAGTCAGAGGCAGTGCAGGTTCTTACCTGGTGTTTAATTCTATTGGCTCCGCGGCGGTAGAGTTGTTTGACCTCTTCCAAATGGAGGGCGCGCGACCAGATGGCCACCTCGTCGAGCGCGCCTTTGTAATACCCTGAGGCTACTGTGCTGTCGTCTGCCTTTCCGAAGGTCAGATTGTTCGTGTTCGGGCTCATTGCCGTACTGTTTGCCAAGGTGGCAGAGTCCGCTACACCGTCTAAGTAGAGCCGCATCGTTGCTCCATCCCATGTGGCGACGAGATGATGCCATTCATTCAGCGGTACTGTCGCAGTGCTCGTGAGAATTCGCCAAGAGCCCTGATAGAGAGCAAGCATGTAACGGTAGTTGTCATCCATACGCAGGAGATAGGAGCCGTTGTTTCCTGCAAAATTACCTTTTTGGAGAATGATTCCTCTCGAATTATTACCTGTGGCCGC
>JBIIYC010000054.1:0-15913 GCA_044347025.1 Bdellovibrionota bacterium | reverse complement strand
GTACGTTCGTATCGCCGGAGTCGGGGGGTGCCAAGGGAGAACATAAACTCGGATTCGATGCTTCAACGAAGGAGGCAGGGTTTATCGACACCAAAGCCGCTCCGCACGCATTCGTAGCCGTCGGGAGTACCGGTTGTTCGGTCTTTATCGACCCCGCAACGGAGACCATAGTTGTATTTTTGACCAATGCTGGGTTTTCAGGACATTCGTCCCGAAGATTCCCGGCGCTTCGGGCCGATATTCATACGGCGCTGATGAGTTTGTAGTAGGGAAGAGCCGTTTCGTATGTGGGATAAGTTAAAAGAAGTTGAAGAGCGTTACGATCAATTAGCGCAAGAGTTGTCAAAAGCAGAGATCATCTCCAACCGAGATCTCTTTCAGAAGTACTCGAAAGAGTACAAATCACTGACTGATTTAGTGACAACATTTCGCGCCTACTCCAAGGCAAAAGAGGAGCTTGCCGGGAGTCAGGAGCTCATCTCGTCCAGCACGGACCCCGATATTCGGGAGATGGCTAACGAAGAGGCGCGAGTGTTGGTCGGAGTCGTTTCTGATTTAGAGCAGCAGCTTCAAATTCTACTTCTTCCGAAGGACCCTAACGACGACAAGAACGTGATCCTCGAAATCCGCGCAGGTGCCGGCGGGGATGAGGCCTCCATATTCGCCTATGAGCTCTTCCGCATGTACACCCGATACGCTGAAGGGCGCGGATGGAAGGTTGAAACTATGAGCTACAGCGATGCAGGTCCCAAGGGACTTAAAGAGGTCATCGCCATGATTACCGGAGACGGAGCGTTTAGTCGCCTTAAGTACGAACGCGGAGTTCACCGCGTGCAACGCGTTCCCGAAACGGAAGCTGCAGGTAGAATTCATACGTCAACAGTGACGGTCGCGGTGCTCCCAGAAGCAGAAGATGTCGAAGTCGAGATGCATGAGAAGGACCTTCGTGTCGATGTGTATCGCTCAAGTGGTCCTGGTGGGCAGTCGGTTAACACGACGGATTCTGCGGTTCGAATTACGCACATTCCGACTGGGCTCGTTGTCGCGATGCAGGATGAAAAGTCGCAGCACAAGAATCGTGAGAAAGCGATGCGGGTGCTGAAAGCGCGTTTGTATGAACTGAAGCAGGAAGAGGCGGAGGCCGAGCGTCGTCAAGAACGTCGCAGTCAGGTCGGCTCGGGAGATCGCTCGGAGAAGATCCGAACCTACAACTTTCCGCAGTCTCGAATCACTGATCACCGCATCAAGCTCTCTGTGAGTGATGTTGATGGCGTCTTGAGTGGCGACCTCGATCAACTGATTGATCCAGCGGTCGCACACTACCAGGCAGAGGCGCTTAAGGGGGAGACCGTTGTCCAGTAGTGAGACAGATGTGTCGGTCCGGAACGGGCCGCGCTCGCCGCTCCGGCTCGGTGACCTCGTGTGCGAGGGAGAGGCGACTCTCGCCCACACTTCGAATTCCCCGCGGCTCGATAGTGAGCTCCTAGCAGCTCACGCGCTCGGCATGTCACGCACTCGACTCCTTGTTTCGTTGAGAGATGTAGCTCCGGAATCGGTGTGTGATGTATTTCGTGCATACGTGGCGCGCCGCGCCGATGGAGAGCCGATCGCGTACATCCTCGGTGAGAAGGAGTTCTGGGGGCTCGATTTCAAAGTGTCGCCCGATGTCCTCGTGCCTAGACCTGAGACTGAACTGGTGGTGGAGGAGGGGCTACGCGTTCTCAAAGACACGCTTGCTCCGAAGCTCCTCGATCTGGGAACCGGTAGCGGTTGTATTGCTATCTCGCTCGTCAAAACCCTTGCGTCGCAGGGCAAGCGCGTCGTGTGCGATGCAATCGACACGAGCGACGCGGCGCTTGCTGTGGCAAGGCGGAACGCCGCGTACAACGAAGTTACTGAGCGCATCCGCTTCTCACAGAGTAGTTGGTTCAGCAATACAGCAGCATTCTCGCCTCCGTATGACCTGATCGTGGCGAACCCACCCTACATCGATCCTGCGGAGAACACCCCCGTGGAATTATCGTTTGAGCCACGTAGCGCGCTCTATTCAGAGGATGGTGGACTGAAGGACACCAAGGAAATCATCGAGCAGGGCGTTCCTCTCCTGGCGCCTGGGGGCGTGTTGTTGTGTGAGGTGGGTGCAGGAAAGCGTGTCTTGTTGGAGCAGTACTTTGCCCAACGGTCATATGCGTATACGCTGCTTGGGGATGATTCGTCGCAGGACCGATTCACCGTTATTAGGGTCGTCAGCGAAGCTAGTAAATAACTCCTCTTCGTAGCACAGAATAAAAAAGGGAGAAGCTACAGCGTAGCCCCTCCCTTAACGTGTGTAAGCCGCTGAGCTTAGTTCACCTTAATGGACCCTCCTGAGAGTCGAACGATTTCGCTCTCACCTGGAATAGTCATGTTGGCGATGCTCAGGCCAAACGCATCGGGCTTGTCATACGTCTTGCCACCTTTGCGTCCCTGACCACCATCGCACCCCGTCGCCACAAATGTAACGGTTTGCGGATTAAGCCAGGTGCTGGTAGCAACATCCCACGCTGTGAGCTCTGCTGTTCCCCCGACCGCAGCACACTTCGTATATCCAGTCTTGGTCACATACCCAATCTGGGTAACTTTGGTGCTCTTAAGCCGGTAGGCTTTATCAAACTTCCAAAGCAGCTCTCCACTTACCACATACGCCTGAGTCTTTTTATTTAACTTGCGAAGCGCGGAGATACCGAAGTTAGCTTTCTCCGCCTGATCAGTAGGAATGTACCACCCACCACCGTAGGCTGTGTAGCCTGACAGAGCTACTGTTACCTCGTCCGTATAAGAGCTTGGCTGACAGAAGCCGGCTCCCGCGAACTCAACCTTGATCTCATACACGTTATTGTTAGCGAGAGTTGCAAGGTAGGAGGCATTTCCGTTTGAGTCGGTTGTGCCAGTTCCCACGAGAACATTATCCACATAGAAGGTCACAGTTTGACTCTCAATACAGGACTGAACGCCACTCGCAAGGCTTGCCGAGAGGAGGGTTGTTCCATCTCCATCGGTATCGAGGAGTGGGCCCGTGTAAGTGATAGTTGTGGTCTCTGGTGGTACCGGCCAAAAGCCAGGATACTGCGTTTCTGTGGTAGAGAGTGGCCAGAACGGAGGTGGCACCATCTTCGCTGGATCATCAAAGTACTCGGTCATCCATGGATCCGTTGTAATGTCTCCATTCAACGTTCCAGGATTTCCTGTTGGGCCTGCAGCGCTTCCCCACCAGTTATTCGTTGCATCCAAGGTTCCGACGCCGAGGTTTCGGATTAGGTCGCCAACCACAGCGGAGATTCGGAACGCATTCGTGTGCACCGGAATCGTGGTGGCGATGGCTCCAGCTCCGAGAGTGAGTCCTCGACCTGAGACCTCATCCTTAAAGTCGTTGTTACTAACCGTCACATTTGTTGATGGTCGCGTGAATCCGTAGTCAGTTCCCCAGAATGAGAAACGTCCTCCGTTTCGTCCGGTGTTTCCAGTTGCCGTTCCGGTATCGATACCGATGGATCCGCCGCAATTTTCAAATATGTTATTGGATAGCTCTCCATTCGAGATGTTTCCGATGTTCATGTTTGCGCCATCAGCAACGTTTTGGAAGAGGTTCCAGGTAATCTTACAGGTGTTAATCAGATATACAGAAGGATCCGAGCCGTCAAATAGGCCGTACCATCCATCTGCCGTTAGATTTCGAATCCGGTTGTACGATATCTCAACGTTCTCATACGTGGGGGTTGCGGTTGAGCCACTGAAGCCAATCGCCGCGAGCGCGTACGCATCTCCACCGGGGCTTACATTGTTCACATCGATGAAGTTGTGGGTGATGAGAAGGTTTTTGAGGAGACCCGGCTCGGCGTTAAAACCAACCCAGGCATCATCGGCATGGATCCAGTTGTAGGAAACCGTGATGTTTTGAAGGGTATAGTCTGGTGCCACAAACGCGCTTCCAGGCACGTTCACTCCATAGCGAAAGTTGGCAACCTCAAACCCATTAAACTCGACGTCGCTCGATGTGATCGACACCGCATACTGGCTTGAGATAGTGCTTTCACCACCCACTCGACCGCCTGCCACCGGATTTTGGTCTGCTTGCGCTCCTCGAACTTTGAGAGGAATGTTGATTGTGATCTGCTCCGCGTATGTTCCAGCAGCCACCTGAATCGTGTCGTTCGGGGCAGCGTGATCAATTGCTCCTTGGATAGTTGGATAATCAGCCGGTACGTTAATCGTTGCTGCAAGAGCATCGCCACTACTGAATGCCACGCACGCGAGGGCTACTCCCCACAGACGAAGTTTAAAAAGCGAAAAGGCATCTCTCATCGTTCCCCCATATATATCGCGGCCGCGATTCGCGTATCGGAATCGCAGCTCTTTGGAGTGCTTGTATCGCGGGGTCCCACGGGGAGCGTATGGCTGAGAGTATGGTGTTACGCCGTAAAGTGCGTGTTAGGGCCAGCTGGTGGGGAAACTGAGAATGTGGTGTTTTGCGATCCGCAGGGGAGGGGGGCTTCCCTGGTATAGAATCCCCCCAAAAAATCCCCTACGAATTCGAGAACTTCGAGATCAATCTCTGCTTCATCTGGTCCACCTTATCGAGCAGCCCAGAGAAGAGGCTCAGAATCTGCGACGAGTGCTGAAATCGCTGCTCAGCGATTATCTGAATCGCGCGAGTGTTCGCCTGACTTCCCTTTTCGAATTTTATATTAAGTGAGTCGGCTATCTTCTTGATGTCTGCTTCCGAGGCGCCCTCCTTGAGGCTGTAGGCAGCCAGGAGGTCGTTTTGGGTTTTGGTGTAGTTGTAGCCCAGTGTCGCCGCGGCTTTATCCACATCGGACGCGTAGACCTGTTTTGTAGTCGTTGCCATATAGTTCTCCCTGTTCGAATCGGTGCGGAGTGGTGCTCACAGATCGCGCCGACGTTGTTTGTGTAGCTGTATGTTCGTAGAAACTTCCGTTTTGTTGCTCTTGTTCTGTGCGGCAGTTCTGCCATACTGAGCGAGGAGTCCGGGCCCCGGGACGAAGGTAAAGTGCTAAGAGGCTAGATGTCAGAATTTATTGAGATTATTGGCGGCACGCCGTTATCGGGAAACGTCACAGTCGGTGGGGCTAAGAATGCCGGTCTACCGCTACTTATTTCGACCCTCCTTACCGGAGAGGAGTGCACCCTCACCAACGTCCCGAACCTCACCGATACAAGCCTGGTTATTCACCTCTTGGAGCAGTTTGGTGGCGATGTTCATTACGATGGCTCCACCGTTACCGTACAGACCCCGCGGCTTCTGGCGACAGAGGCGAGCTACAGCCTGGTAAAAGCGCTTCGAGCTAGCTTCTGGGTCTTGGCGCCATTGTTGGCTCGAGGGCGAGCCGCTCGCGTTGCCCTTCCGGGAGGTGACCTCATTGGTGCTCGACCAGTAGATCTGCACCTTGAGGGATTGGTGAAGATGGGAGCGGACATCTCGTTGAAGCACGGTGTCGTCTATGCTACCGCTCCACAGGGTCTCCGTCCGGCCGTTATCGATCTGCGATTCCCGTCGGTTGGCGCAACTCACCAATTGATTATGGCAGCTAGCCTGACGCCAGGTCTTACCGTACTGAAAGGTTGTGCGCGTGAGCCCGAGATTATTGCGCTCGCAAATTACTTGAACGGCATGGGTGCCGATATTCAGGGTGCCGGTGGCTCCGTCATTGAGATTCATGGTCGAAGTGAGTTGGGTGGCACCAGTGCGCATCTGATCGGTGATCGTATTGAAGCAGGAACGTACCTTCTTGCCGGAGCGATGACTGGCGGAGAGGTTACGGTACACGGAATCGATCCGATGTTCTTTGGTTCCTTCTTGGATATTTTGAACGAGATGGGGTTGTCTGTTTCGTGCGGAGACTCCTCGGTGACCGTTTCGCGGAGTGGGCCGCTCAAGGCCGTGCACGTTAAGACCGGCCCATTTCCTGGTTTTGCAACCGATTTGCAAGCGCCACTCATGGCAGCGCTCACGGTAGCCGAGGGTACGAGTACGATCGAGGAGACGATTTATGAGGGGCGTTTCGGCCACGCCTCTGAGCTTGCTCGTTTGGGCGCTCAGATACATATCGCCGATCGGGTGGTAACGATCGAGGGAGTTCGAGCGTTAAATGGCGCGCCAGTCGATGGCCTTGATATTCGCGCGGCGGCATCAGTTGCATTGGCTGCTCTGGCTGCAGAGGGGAAGAGTGAGATTCACGAAGTCCACCACCTTCGCCGCGGGTACGAACACTTCGAGCGGAAGATGGGTGGGCTCGGTGCCCGTCTCTGGAGCCGCGTCAGTGACCCTGAGGATTTTATCTTCGCGGGTTGTTAGTCTCTCCCCTTGGTATCACAGATGGCTCCTCAGTTAACGTTGAAGCTCTCGCAGCTCCTGCGCTATTCCTCTGATTCCTTTGTTGAGCATGAGGGCGTTCGCTCTATCGTGAAGGCCGTTGAGAAGCTCGCGACACAGCGCCGCTTTAGCATGCTCTACATTGAAGGTGGGGGTGCATCAGGAAAAACTCACCTCGGGGTGTACCTAGCCGGTCGGATTCAGGAACTTGGGCGTTCTGTTCGCTTTGTTGCCGCTGATGAGTTGGGTGCGTGGTTTTTAGAGGAGCTTCCGAGGGATCCGTTGCGGGCAGGGGAGGTTGTTATCGTTGATGACGCGGATCTTTTCGTATCCCGACAGGGTGATTCGCGTGTGATTGGGGATCTCGTTGAGCAGCTCCAGAGTCGTAAGGGGATGTTTCTTATGTTGGGATCGTCGCCCCTCCAGGGGCTGGCGAACAGTGGAAAAAATCCCTCTGGTCTCGACGCCGCGCTCAGCCTAGTGCTCTCAGTGCCAGAGGAGGCTATGGTTGATGCTCTTCTTGCAGCGATCGCCAAGCAGCGAGGGTTAAAGCTCTCTGAGTCGAAGCGCTCATATATTTTGCGGCGCATTCCGCATACGCTGCCGGCGCTTGTTGAGTACGCCGATCGGCTCGAGGGGGCGCGGGATGGGGAGGCGCTGAGCACCTCGTTAACGGCGCTAGCCAAGACCGCTTCAGCGACGAAGGCCCCCCGAAAAACGACGAGCCGCAAGGCTAAAAAATAGTCATATTCGATAGATAGGCTTGCTTTCCCCGACCTTGAGGCTATGGTAAGAATACCCCTTTAGAATTCTCGCCAGGCGGGCCTCTTGCTGTGCCCGCGTTGCTAGAGGTTTTGGATTGAATCACTGACCGAAGCGTTAGAAGGAACGTTCACATGCAAAGACGGAGAGTTGTTGTCACCGGTATCGGTATTATTAGCCCGCTCGGAGTCACTCGCGAGGAGACGTGGCAGGGGGCTAAAGAGGGAAGATCTGGTGTCGGCCCGATTACCCGCTTTGATGCAAGCGCATTCCCGACGCAGTTTGCCGCAGAGGTAAAGGGGTTTAGCCCTGATGCGTTTATCGATTTCAAAGATCAGAAGAAGCAGGACCTCTTCTCGCAGTATGCGATCGCCGCAACGCATGAGGCGCTCGAAGACTGCAAGCTTTTGGGAGACACGACGACCTATCAGGCCTCCAAGATGGGATGCGTGCTCGGTGTCGGCATCGGAGGACTCAATATCCTCGAGAAGTTTCACGCAGCGTACCTTGAGGGCGGGCCTAAGAAGATCTCCCCATTTCTCATTCCTGGAATGATCAGCAACCTCGGCCCGGGTAACGTAGCTATTAAGTACGGCTTGAAGGGCGTTAACTACACAGTGACCAGCGCATGCACATCGGCTACGCACGCTATCGGCGAGGCGTTCCGGATGGTCGCAGATGGTCTCCAGGACGTAATGGTTACGGGTGGCTCTGAGAGCACGGTGTGCCCGATCGGTATCGGTGGGTTTAACGCATTGAAGGCGCTCTCCACTCGTAATGAGGAGCCACAAAAGGCATCGCGCCCGTTCGATAAGGATCGTGATGGATTCGTGCTCGGCGAGGGGTGTGCCATTCTGGTTCTCGAGGCACTTGATAGCGCAGTAAAGCGTGGCGCTCCCATCTACGGCGAGGTTGTTGGATACGGTACCTCGTGTGATGCGTACCACATGACGGCGCCGTCTGTTGACGGAGAGGGCGCGGTGAATTGCATGAAGAATGCGCTTGAGTGGGCAGGCTTGAAGCCGGAGCAGGTGAACTACTTGAATGCTCACGGTACTTCGACCCCTGCAAACGACTCTTCGGAAACGGCCGCAATCAAGACGGTCTTCGGTGACTGGGCAAAGAAGGGGCTTCTTGTGAGCTCCACGAAGTCGATGACTGGTCACTTACTTGGTGCAGCTGGCGCGATTGAAGCCGCATTCTGTGCGCTTGCGATTCGTGACGGCGTTGTTCCTCCAACTATCAACCTCGACAATCCGGGCGAGGGGTGCGACCTCGACTACGTGCCGCACAAGGCGCGTGAGCACAAGGTTGACGTTGCGATGTCGAACAGCTTCGGCTTCGGTGGCACGAACGCAACGCTCGTATTGCGCGCATATAAGGGATGAAAAACAACGGAGACGATCTCTCCCCCCAGGTAAGGGCCGAGGATATCCTTCTCGGCTCTTTGGGCTTTGGTGAGGAGGCAAAGATCGTCTCTATTGAACGAACCGATAGCGGCTATCGCGGCATCGGCGTCTGGCCCGATGGCGAGCAATTCGAATTTGAAAATGATGACGAACTAGACGAGCTCCAGGTCTGGGCGCTGCAGTTTATTCTCGCAGGGCGTGCCGCTTGAACATCGCATCACAGGGAGGGCCGGCAACATGCCGGCCGTTCATTACGTTGACGAATAGAGCCTTCGGCCGTAGGCCTATTCCCCAAACGTAACGAGCAATCCTCGATGATCTGATCCCAGGTTCGGCGGAAGAATCTCAACGCGTTTTGGCGTGAGCTCCTTCGAATAGAAAACGAAATCGATTCTCAAGATCCACGCCAGCAGCGTGGGAATGCCATACTCCGGAAACGGCCACGTTCCTCCCCGAAAAGCGATATCAGACAGCGAATGAGTGTCCAGCCACGCATCGCGGTATCCACCGTTCCGAATGAGGGAATAGACCCGGTTTCGCATCGTTGCGTTAAGGTCTCCTGCCATCACAGAAGGTGTGTTGTGCAAGGGCTCCAGGTAGTTGAGGAGTTCTTTGATCGCGCTCTCTCGTGCGTGCACCGTATTGTTCAGCTCTCCGGCGATCCCTTCGTCCCCCTCGACATCTATTAGTGCGTGCGGGTGGATGCCATGTAGGTTTACCGCCAGGAGGGGATTATTGTTTGGTAGCGTTACTTTGGTAATTTGCGGACGCCCGACCCAGTATCCAGTTGATTCAAACGGGAGCCTCTCGCATGGGTGTCGTACGAGGGTAGCCATGCCGTAGGAGCCCGGTCGAGGGTCTGTTATCTGACATGGATACTCGTCTCCTAGCTCTGATTGCAGTTTCGCCGCTATCTCTGGAGTTACCTCCTGGAGCAGTACGATATCGGGATTCCGACTCCGGATCTCGGGCAGTACAAACTGGGTGATATCGCGGTGCCCCAAAAGATTCATATCGAAGAGGGTGAACGAGTGACGTTGAGGAGGAGATACGGAATCAGCCCGTAGATACTGCAACTCTCGAGCGATCGGTATCAGGGCGGCGACTAGAAGTGCGCCGAGAGTGGTAACGCGTAAGCGAGCCGGAGCCCGCCGCCTTCGTTTCTGCATCAGCCACCACAGCGCTACAAAGAAACCAAGAGCGACAGTGACCGTGGGAGCAAATGCGCACCAGACAAACAGGAGAAAATTACCCTCATGACCGAGTGCGGTCGCCGTAGCCAGATAAATCGCTGTCGTCAGTACACTGAGGTCAACAAGGATCCGTATCGTAGAGGAGATGCTTTGAGCCATGTAAAAAAACGGTATGCCCGATCTGCATGACTCGGGCATACCGCTATCATTTGCAATTCAAACTACTCCCGCAAGTAGGGGCTATAACGAGGGGTAATCGGTATAACCTTTCTCTGCGCCACCATAAAAGGTGCTGCGGTCGTATTTATTAAGATCCGCCCCCATCTGAAGCCGGCGAGGGAGATCCGGGTTGGCGATAAAGAGACGCCCGAATGCAACTGCGTCGGCTATCTCCTCCTCGACAACCTCCATAGCATCCTCCCGTCCGTATCCACCAGCAGAGATAAGCACTCCGCCAAACTCCTCGCGGAAAATCTCAGCTGTGTCCGGTGTATTAGGGAGGTTGGTGTCCGAGCTTCCCGCTGATGAGGCACGAGGCTCAATGAGGTGGACATATCCGACCTTGCGATTGTCGAGCTGTTGAAGCACGTAGGTAAAGAGAGCAACTGGATCGCTATCCTTCATGTCATTAAAAGTGCCGTATGGAGATAACCGTACGCCAATCCGGGATGAGTCCCAGATCTTGCTTACCGCATCAACGACTTCGAGGAGCAATCGCGCTCGATTCTCAATTGAGCCGCCGTACTGATCGGTTCTTTGATTCGAGCCGTCCTGCAAGAATTGGTCGAGGAGGTATCCGTTTGCTCCGTGCACCTCAACGCCATCGAATCCTGCAGCCTTTGCGTTGCGTGCTGCTTGTGCGTAGTCAGCAACGAGGCGCGGAATTTCTCCGGTCTCAAGGGCTCGTGGAGTTTCAAATGCAACCTGCTTCCACGTTGCAGAAAACGTTCCTCCCGAGGCCTTGATCGCCGAGGGCGCTACTGGAAGTTGGCCACCAGGTTGGTGGGAGCTGTGGGAGATGCGCCCAACATGCCATAGCTGGCAGAAGATCTTTCCTCCAGCGGCGTGAACAGCATCTGTTACCAATTTCCATCCGGCCACCTGCTCGGCTGAGTGGATACCAGGCGTGGCTGGATAGCCTTGTCCCTGTTGGGAGATCTGGGTGGCCTCTGAGATAATCAAACCAGCCGAAGCTCGCTGTGCGTAGTACTCTGCATTCAGCTCCGTAGGAATGTTCCCCGGCTGCTTGCTGCGCATGCGGGTAAGGGGAGCCATGATGACGCGATTGGCAAGGGTGAGATCGCCGAGCTGAAGGGGGTCAAAGAGGGTTGGCATAGATACTGTCCTGAAAAAGGGGTTAGGTATGGAGAACCACATTTGTAGGAATGATCGGCGGGTATTTCAATCCAAAAAGTGGGGTATTTCCCAAGTAGAGCTTTAACTTAGCGAACAAAGCTGCATATAGAGCGCAATTCACAGTGATCGCAATCAGGATTTCTCGCCTTGCATACGCGGCGGCCGTGGAAAATGAGCCGGTGGTGGAGGTTTCGCCACTCGGACGATGGAAAGGCGCGCTTGAGATCCTCCTCAACCGCATCCGGATTTTTGCCCGCTGAGAGCCCGAGTCGGTTGGAAACTCTGAATACGTGCGTATCGACGGGAAGCGAGGGGACGGCTCCCGTTTCCCCAAGTACGACGTTGGCGGTCTTGTTACCAACGCCAGGAAGTGAGGTGAGCTCTTTGTGAGTCTTGGGTACGTGTCCCTTGAAACGGGTCGTAACCTCGATGGCCGTCGCTACGAGGTTAGCGGACTTGGTTTTAAAGTAGTTAATCGGCCGGATTATCGCTGCAACATCAGAGACCTTCGCCTTCGAGAGGGCCTTAAAATCAGGATACTTTCCGAACAAAATTGGCGTTACCTGATTCACCTTCTTATCGGTGCACTGCGCAGAGAGCATCACTGCAGTCAGCAGTTGATATTCGTTTTTGAAATCAAGCTCTGAGTGTGGATCAGGATACAGCTCTGCGAGGATAGACAGAAGTTTTGCTTTCTTGTGAGGTCCCATCGGTGGCGATTACACCAGCGCAGCTTTGATACGCTTTAAGCCTGCTCCGACGTTCTCCTGCTTCTGGATCTTAAAGCGCTTTGCGCCCTCGCCGATCTCTCCGGTGGATGCGACATGTGGTCCGCCGCAGAACTCCGCTGAGATCCAGTCCTTCTGGCCGCCGATAAAGTATACGCTCACCAGGTCCGGATACTTCGCCCCGAACTCCATCTGAGCGCCGATGCGCTCGGCCTCCTCGCGAGCCATCTCAACGCGCGCAACCTCAAGGTTTGCATTGATCTGCTCATTTACGATCTCTTCGACCTTTGCCACTTCTTCCGGGGTGAGCTTGCGCTCAATGTTGAAGTCCATCCGGAGACGCTCAGCGGTAATGTTACTCCCTTTCTGGCGAATCTCAGGGGAAACAACCTTCTGAAGCGCTGCCAAGAGTAGGTGGTGAGCAGTGTGGAGCTTTGTTGTCTCGCGCGATTGATCGGCGAGACCACCCTTGAACTTCTGCTCAGCGCCTGCACGGGAAAGCTCGCGGTGCTTCTTCTCAGCCTCCGAGAACTGCTTTTTGATCTCCTTGGCCAGATCGTCATTCACCTTGAGCTCATCGAGGGTAAGCTCAAGCGGAAACCCGTACGTCTCATAAATGAAGAACGCCTGCTCTCCAGAGATCGTTTGGCCAGGCTCAAGCTGAGATTGAATCTTTGAGAGTTCTCGCAGGCCCTTCGCAAGGGTTTGGTTAAACGCGACCTCCTCGTCGTGGATCTTCTGAAGAACCACTGCACGCTGCTCCTCCAGGTGAGGATACGCATGTGCTAGGGTGTCGATAACTGCCGCGGCCACTTCACGCGTAAACTCGTTCTCAAGTCCGAGCTTGCGGCCGAATCGTGCAAGGCGTCGGATGAATCGACGTAAGATGTACCCTTGGTCTTTGTTCGACGGCGAAACGCCATCTGCCAAGATAAAGGTTGCAGCTCGGCCATGATCCGCGATTACCCTGAATGCTGCCGTGTCACCGTTCTCTTGTCCGTTCGTCTTGTACGAGCGCCCACACAGAGCAGACACCCGGTCGATAATAGGAGAGTAGATGTCGCTCTCGAAGATATCGGTCTTGTTCTGGACGATCATGCAGATTCGCTCAAATCCGCCACCGAAGTCGATGTTCTTCTGCTCAAGCGGCACCCACTTCATATCCTCGGAGAGCTTGTACTCCATGAATACGTTGTTACCGATCTCGATAAAGCGTCCCGAGTCGTCGTTGATGTCGTACCTATCTTGAATCCGCTCTGGTGTGCCGAGGTCGTAGAACATCTCAGACGTTGGACCGCCGAGCTCGCCCGGTGCTTCGGCGCGCTGCCACCAACACTTCTTCTTGTTGTATGGAAAGATGTGGTACTTCCATCCCTTGCTTTGCTCGAGGGTAGGGGGGACGTTGTAGATATCCTCCGAGAACTCGGCCTCTACGCCGTACTCGCGGAAAACCTTCTTCCAGGTCTCGATTGCGAGGTCATCGCGTGGAGCTGTGTCGTCACCGGCGAATACTGATACGTAGAGCCGGTTTGGATCCATGCCGTAGACCTTCACCCAAAGCTCCATTATCCATGGAATCTGTTGCTCCTTTGAGAAATCGCCGAGAGACCAATCGCCGACCATCTCGAACATCAAGGTGTGTCGGTTGTCACCAACCTCAAGCATATCCTCATAGTTTGTACGGAGGCAGCGCTGAATGTTGCACAGCCGCTTGCCGAGCGGATGTGGCTGTCCGCTCAGGTAAGGAACGAGCGGAAACATTCCGGAGTTAACGAAAAGCAGGGTTGAGTCGATATTCGGTACGAGCGAAAGGTTGGGAACTACGCCACAACCGCGAGGCTTCTCGGTCCAGAACTGAAGGAACTTTTCTCGAATTTGACGTGACGTATACATACGAGTTGACTCAATAAGTAAGTAAATATCCCCCTTTCATAGTACAGAATGCGCGTCGGTGTAAATCATGCAGTTAGGCTAAATTGCTGGAATTGTGGGTTTTTCTGACTTTTGCGGGGCGCAAGTGGCGCCATGAATACCGCGCGTGCGTGGACTTTGGCGTAGGTGCGCAGGCCAGGGGCAGTGCTGGCGCGATATTCCATGTGAAGGTCGATTTCAGGTGTTTGGCCGAACGTGCTACAGTCTGCCGCACTCTCACGTGAGACAACGATGAACGACGCTATGAAGGTCGTGGCGGTAAACCGAAAGGCCCGCTTCGACTACCACATTATGGATGCTTTTGAGGCGGGTCTTGTTCTGACCGGAGCCGAGATAAAGTCGATCCGTACCGGCGAGGTAAATATCGCCGAGGCATACGTGCGCCCGCAGGGCGGGGAGCTCTTCCTCTTAAATGCGCATATTCGGGCCTACACCCATAGTGGTGACAAGGAGTACGATCCACGGCGTCCTCGCAAGCTTCTGATGCATAAGCGAGAGATCGTCAAATTAGTTCGAGAGCTGGAAACCAAAGGAACTACGATCGTTCCGTTACAGCTCTACCTTAAGGGTGGCCGAGCCAAGCTCGAGATCGCCATCGGCAAAGGAAAGGCTGCTCCCGATAAGCGCCAGGACATCAAGAAGCGCGAAAGCCAGCGCGAGATCGCTCGCGAGATGTCTAAGAGGCTCAAATAAGGCGTCGCTGGGGGCGAGGTAAACCCTCCTGGTAGCCTAACTGTGGAATCGCCCAGGTAACTATGCTCGTGCTCGTAAATGTCCCCGAAAATGGGATCCGGGTGCGTTTACGTTCACGTTTACGAGCACGTTCACGTGGTGTTAAACCGTGTCTCTCAGTCCTAAATCGAGCTCTTCCATCTCAAATGATGCTATCTGGTGGAAAAATATCGCAAAGCTCCTTATACTGGTAAGACGCACCGAGGTTCGCTTCGGTGGTGTTCTTTCACAAGTTCATATGGGGGTGTAAAGGTTTCGACTAGATTCAAGATCGATGAGTCTGCATGTCCAGGGTCCGCTGGCCTGGTAAAAAAGCGGAAACTAATAACTGCAAAAAGCAATGTTATTAACGCTGCTGCACGTTTCGCACGTCCTTCCATGCCAATGGCAATGGCTGCGTAATGTAAGTAGCACCTAGACTCGCCACCACAAGTGCCGAGTCGGCTGATAGGGGACGCGCCCGTAATTCCCTAAAGGCCACACTATTCGGGCTCTGAAAGCGCGCGCGCTGCGGCGTGCTTTCGAAACAAACAGGAGCTGGTCGGATATCGCTGCGTGCGTTGATGCGATACCGATGAGATATACAACGCTCTAAACATGTAGAGGATTTATTGTGACGCTTTTAGGACACGGGTTCGATTCCCGTCACCTCCATTTTCCCCGCTCGGCGCTCTGGCCCAGGGGGCGCTGCCCCCTCTCGCCGCTGATCGCGGCTTCACCCCTGGTGGTTCGGATTGGCGTATACCATGTCCACAATTCACCTATTCGAACTTGGCTGTCGCCAAGATTCGAATGACGGCCAAGAGCTACGCCCCTGGACCCCGGCTCGGTTCGAATTGGCGTACACCATGTCCATTTTTGCACCGATTCGAACTTGGCTGTCGCCAAGATTCGAATTAACGACCAGCGAGGTCACTGGACACCCGTCGGCCTGATCGGCCTCCTCCGGGCAGTGCGACTTGGTTCGAATCTCCGTATACCACCTCCACTTCTCCCATTCGGCATTTGAGCCCAGGGGGCGTTGCCCCCTCCCGCCGCTGATCGCGGCTTCACCCCCGGTGGTTCGGATTGGCGTAGACCACCCCATACTTCGCCCCCCTACGGCGGTGCTACGTGTGGCAAGCCAATGGCGAAGTGTGGAGCTACAGTCGCTTCAACGAAAATGCCCACCCCGCGCCAGTTTTCAGATATTTCTCGAAAGCAACTGCCGTGCCTCACTCCGAAAAGGCGATATAAGTCTCCACCCCCCACGGCGTGAATTTCGAGGTATGCGGACAACGCCCAGTGTTGTGGTACTCCAACCTCTGCCGCAAGTTAGATGGGGTCTTCGTGGAATCAAGTGGGTAGAATTGGCGTTTCCGGACGTGAACATTGCTCGTGCACGTAAACGTGAACGTACCCGAAGAAGTGTGGTCACACGCCCTGAAGGCA
>JBIIYC010000191.1:0-4931 GCA_044347025.1 Bdellovibrionota bacterium | reverse complement strand
CTCGGCTGCTGCAAGGATCGCCCCAGCACAGATACCCCACACGGATTTGGTCTTAGCGAATTCACGAATAGGCGCAACCATTCTGTAGCTGCTAAGGAACTTGAGCATCGTGGTGCTTTCGCCCCCGGGGAGAATGAGTTTATCGATGAGCGTGAGGTCTTCCGGAGTTCTCACACGAAGTGTCTTCGCACCGAGCTGCGCGAACATGATCTCGTGAGGTTCAATGCATCCTTGGTATCCGAGGATGCCTACCGTGGGCCACACGCTTACCATCCCCTTGTAGCGAGCTTGGACTCCGGAGCTATCTGGCTGATCTCAAGGCCTCTCATCGCTTGACCGAGGTTTCGCGACACCTCTAGCAGTTTGCGCGGGTCATTGTAAAAGCAGGTCGCTTGGACTATCGCCTTCGCCAGCTTCGCAGGGCTTTCCGATTTAAAAATCCCTGAACCAACAAAGACTGACTCGGCTCCGAGAAGTCTGCACAGCGCAGCATCCGCAGGGGTTGCGACTCCACCGGCCGCAAAATTAGGCACTGGTAATCGTCTAGCATCTCGTACCTGTTTGACGAGAAGGAGAGGGACTCGGAACTCCTCGGCTTTTTCACTCAGCCTCTCTTCTGAGAGAGTTTGCAATTCCTCGATTCCACGGGTTACCTCTCGTAAGTGGCGCACCGCTTCTACGATGTTACCCGTTCCAGCCTCTCCTTTGGTTCGAATCATCGCTGCGCCTTCGTGTATTCTGCGAAGTGCTTCGCCGAGGTTTGTCGCGCCACAGACGAACGGGGTCTTGTAGTCGTGCTTGGAAACGTGGAAGTGCGGATCCGCTGGAGTGAGTACTTCGGACTCGTCTATGAAGTCGATGCCGATAGCTTCTAGTATCTGAGCTTCGGCGATGTGTCCGATCCGGACCTTGGCCATGACCGGAATACTCACGGCTGCTTTAATATCCTCGATCATTTGAGGATCGCTCATGCGCGCCACTCCTCCGTCGCGTCGGATGTCTGATGGTACGCGCTCGAGCGCCATGACCGCCACGGCGCCGGCGTCCTCGGCGATTCGAGCTTGCCCGACATCAACGACGTCCATGATGACGCCGTTGCATAGCATCCGAGCTAGCCCGACTTTTATATCAAAAGGATTGGTGGGGGAGGCTGCGTTTTGTTCCAACATTGCTACCTACTCTGTAGAGTATTTGATCTGAGGGAGAATGTTTGGTGACCCCAATGGGACTCGAACCCATGTTTCCGGCGTGAGAGGCCAGCGTCCTAGACCGCTAGACGATGGGGCCACAATTTGCAGAGGGGGAGGCTAACACGACTCACACCGCGATTCAACCTAACCCAGCTCGAAAGATCGGACTTCTGTTGGGGATTGCGATGCGTTAGCCCGGCTCCGTCTCCAAAGGGCATGAAACCAAAGAGTTTTTTTCTTGCCGCCGGCCGGAAAAATGACCCGCCATACTAATCCGTCTGGTGGTTTTTGGCTGTCTTAGGATAGGGTGTGGAGTAAGATCGAGGGGTTGTGGCTGATTGGGATTTGAAGCTGACGTCCAAGCGTGCTAAGGTGCTGCCTTCAGTTCGTACAACGAATGTCCCGTTCGCCCGTGGTGCAATGGCAGCACGTCAGGTTCTGACCCTGAAAATCGAGGTTCGAGTCCTTGCGGGCGAACCATCTTTTAGCCCTCACTGTATCGCCTTCAGAATGAAGCCGTCAGTAGCAAAAGAGTCGTAATGAAAGGCATTCGTACTACCGACACCTCACGTCACTCCACGTTCTTGTTCCCGTCACATGTTGTTGCCACAGGTGCTTTGCCGGCCTCTCTTGTAGTCGCGCTGCTCGGTGCGTTCGTGAGTGGGTGTTCATCGATGACGATGGGGCGTATTGGAGCTACTGCAGCGCCCGCCACAAATGTCGCTCTTGATGTAGCAAATGCGAGTAAGGGAACATTTACGGGCGATGAGGAAAAAGAGTCGGAGGCCCTGCACCATTTCATGGTAGGACAGCTCTCCCTCGGTCAAGAAGATTTCGACGGTGCACTTGCGAATTTCGAAAAAGCGGATGAGCTTACTGACGAGCCGGTTGCGATAATACACACCCGCCTCGCCGACCTCTATTTGCGTTTTGGTAAACTCGACAAAGCCCGCATGGCAGCAGAAAAGGCGATGGCTGCCGACCCGACCGAGCCGTACGTGCGAATGTTGTATGCTGGTGTTCTGGAAGGGTTGGGAAAGGAGGCTGAGGCTGAGCCGATCTATCGCACGCTCGTTCAAGATTATCCGAACAGAGTGGATGGCTACCTTCTGCTCTCGAATCTCTATGTGAAAGAGAAAAAGTTCGACCAAGCAATCAATACGCTGACAACCTTACTTAACCATCAACCTCAGGAGCCACTTGGGCACTTCTATCTGGGGCGCATATATGAACATCTCGGAAAGCTGGACAAAGCTGAGGTCGAGTATGGGTGGGTGGTCGAGCATGACCCAAATCTTTCAAGTGGCTCGACCGAGCTGCTTCGAGTGTTGGTACACCAGAAGAAAAATGTGAAAGCAAAGGAGATGTGCGAGCGGATCCTGCAAAAGGATCCAAACAATGCACTGGCCCGAAAGGTGTTAAGCCATCTCATGCTTGGTGAGAGCAAACTTGATGATGCGCTCCAACACCTTACCGTTCTTGAGGGGCTTGAAGGCGATCCGTCAGAGACGCGCTTTAAGGTGGCGCTCATTCAGATTGAGAAGCAGAACTATCGCGAAGCTGTTCGCGAGCTGAGCCTCGTGCTCGCAAAGAACCCGCAGCACGCGGAAGCTCGCTACTACTTGGCCTCGATCTACGCTGGTTCAGGAAAGCGCAACGAGGCGATTGAAGAGCTCGATGAGATTGATAAAGAAAGTCCGATGTACGTTAAAGCAAGAACGTTTGCGGCGTTTATCCTTCGGCAGGATGATGATTTGAGTGGCGCGCTCGATGCTATCGATGAGGCTCTCGCAAGTGATTCGGACAATATAAACCTCATGCTGTACCGGGTTCTTGTTTTGAGGGATCTGCATGAGGATAGGGCAGCGGAGAAGCAGCTGCGCGTAGCGTTAGAAAAATATCCCGATGACGAACGACTGCTGTTCAATTTGGGATTGGTGTTGCATGATCGCGGTAAGGAGCAGGAAGCGATCGCGACTATGGAGCGAATTATCCAAGCGAATCCTCAGAGCTCTGATGCTTTGAATTACGTCGCATATGCCCTTGCCGAGACCGGAGGTGACCTTGAGCGAGCGGAGCGCCTGGCGCGACAAGCGCTTGAGATTCGCTCGGCCGACGGCTACTACCTCGATACACTTGGTTTTGTTCAATGGAAGCGCGGAAAAATCACTGAGGCGGAGGAAACGCTCGCGCGAGCTGTTGGTGCGGCAGGTGATGATAGTGTGATCGTAGAGCACTATGTTGAGATCTTGTTGCAACAGGGTAAGGCTCGACAAGCCGTTGGTGTTCTGAAAGCTTTTCTTGAACAGCCGCAGGACGGCGCTCGTCAACGCGATGTAGAAAAAGCGGCGGCGTGGCAGCGCCTCAAGAGAAGACTGGATGAATTGCTCCGTAGCCATCCTGAATTTCAGGGGATAGAAAAAAGTCAGCTCATCCCGACAAATAAGACGAAGAAACTACAAGCCCTGAGCGGTTTAGAGCTGCTTGATGTACACGAGGGAGAGGCGTTCGACCGATGATTGCAGGTACAGATAGCTCTACTCGGTTCCTTCGAGCGCGTTCAGTTTTCAAGAGTGCGGTAGCGCTACCGTTCTTTCTGGTCGGCTGTGCGACAGCACCGATGTTTCGGCCTACCGGCGTGGTTTCTGCTGGCATAGATGCATGCCAACGAATTGTTTCTGATCGGACAGAGGTATCCTCGCTTCGGGCGCTGATCGAAGCGACACTGCATCCATCGCGCAGTGAGTCGGTTTCGTTCCGATATGGAGTTGTTAGCAAGGAACCAGGCCTGCTTCGCATCGATGTGTTGCCACTGGAAGGGGCGTACACGTTAGGTATGATCGTGGTCCGCCCCGAGGGCGCGACCGTTATTGATACACAGGAACAGAAGTTTTCAGAGGCGACTGACGCTGAAGATCTGTTGCAGCGCTTTTTGGGGCTTCGGGGATTAACCCCGAGCGTGATTCAAGCGCTCGTTACCCGCCAGGTTCCGAAGCTTCGGTGTGAGGAGGTCGCGGTCTACCGTTCTGCGAACATGACCTCTACCCTTGTGGATACCCGCCATCACGTTGCCTGGGAAATTGATACTACATCTCGTCTGGTGCAAGCGGTGCAACTACTCGACGTTGACAATGAGCGTGTAGAGGCGCGTGCTGAGATAGTGGGTACGGCGCAGCAGAATCCAGAGATTCGTTTCTCGGTCTATGTACCGATCTCGACGTCTGCAGAGATGGCGGTACGAAAGCTCTCCCTCAATCCGCCTGTTTCGGACCAGCTCTTTCATGTCCAAGTTCCGCGCGGATATCAGCGCGAAGACTAAGGGGGTGTCGCAAAAAGAGGCTCATCGTGGAATCGAGTGGGTGCCAAATGACTGCTGATGGGGCATAGCCCATTGTTTTCAGTTATGAATCACGTATTTCCGCGTGAACGTGCTCGTAAACGTGAACGTACCCGTACCCGATCGAGCAACTTTCTGCCCCGGCGATCGATATCTAGTAGTATGCTTGAGTATGAAAAACTGGATGTCTACCGCATAGCTCTGGAGTTCGTCGTCACTACTGTTGAGATTCGAGACCGGCTACCCAGGGCAAACGGAGAAATCCAAGATCAGTTTAAGCGCATCATTTTCGATTGTGCTCAACATCGCCGAAGGTGCTGGCAAGCTCAAACAAGCCGATAAACGGCGCTATTTCTCAATAGCCCGAGGGTCCGTCATGGAGTGTGGTGCCCTCTTTGATTTGT
>JBIIYC010000053.1:0-16006 GCA_044347025.1 Bdellovibrionota bacterium | reverse complement strand
TTACCACATCAGAAGTCATACTCTATACCTCTAGCGCTCTGTCTACTTGCCCTTAACCGCTTTGCGAATTACCACGAGGCTTCCTCGTGGACCTGGAATTCCACCCTTAACGAGAAGGATGTTCTCCTCTGGCTTCACGCCTACAACCTGGATGTTCTGAACGGTAACATTCTCACCGCCCATACGACCCGGCATGCGCTGACCCTTGAAAACTCGACCTGGGAACTTACGGCATCCGATCGCGCCCACGTGACGCTGCATCTCGTGGGTACCGCGTGTCATCGGCTGACCCTTCATGCCGTGCCGACGAACAACACCCTGGAAGCCGCGTCCGATAGAAACGCCCGACACGTCCACGATCTCGCCGTCCTTGAATACATCTGACACGGTAACTTCTTTACCGATCTCAGTCCATCCAAGCCCCTGCGCATCGCAGCGAACTTCCTTGACATGGTAGAACGCACCCTGTCCAGCCTTCTTGAACTGGCCGAGCTCGGCCTTCGTGCAGCGCTGGTTCTTCTTAGGCTCGAACCCGAACTGCACAGCATCATAGCCGTGCTGCTCTTGGCCACGAACGTTAAGTACGTAGCATGGTCCAGCCTGAATGATAGTTACAGGAATGCTCTGGCCTTCTGGTGTGAAGACTTGTGTCATCCCTAATTTCTTGCCCAGAAGCCCTTCTGGGTAATGCTTTGACGTAGTCATGAAGAGGTCCCCCTCGTTAAAACTTTAGCAATTCTTTCTATTGAAGCTTGATCTCAACATCGATACCAGTTGAGAGCTCAAGCTTACCGAGCTCATCGATGGTCTGCTGAGTTGGCTCAAGAATATCCAACATTCTCTTATGAGTTCTGATCTCGAACTGCTCGCGCGACTTCTTGTCTACGAACGTGGAGCGGTTCACGGTGAACTTCTCAATTCGTGTAGGAAGAGGAATCGGCCCTGCAACGCGCCCACCCGTGCGACGAACGGTCTGCACGATCTCGCCCACAGCCGAATCAAGTAGCTTGTGGTCGTATCCTTTAAGTCGAATTCTAATTAACTGCCCGCCAATCATGGCCTAATCCTCACACATTCACATTTAGTAACTTTATGAGCCGAAAACCTGTTTGAACCTTGTATGGAAGGCGGTGGCAGACTCTCTGCCACCGCCCCTTCTTCACAGAATCAATTACTCTGTGATCTCAGTAACAACGCCTGAGCCTACGGTCTTACCACCCTCACGGATAGCGAAGCGAAGCTGCTTCTCGATACCGATTGGCTGGTAGAGCTCTACGTCTACGTTGATGTGGTCACCTGGCATAGCCATCTCAACGCCCTCTGGGAGCTTGATGGAGCCAGTTACATCAGTCGTTCTGAAGAAGAACTGTGGTCGGTAACCGCTGAAGAACGGCTTATGACGTCCACCCTCTTCCTTCTTGAGGATGTATGCCTCTGCCTTGAACTTCTTGTGCGGCTTAACGCTGCCAGGAACGCAGAGGATTTGTCCACGCTCAACATCGTCACGCTTAAGACCACGGAGGAGGCAACCAACGTTGTCACCTGCATGTCCCTCGTCGAGGAGCTTCTTGAACATTTCAACGCCGGTAACAACAGTCTTGGTAGTGTCCTTGAGACCTACGATCTCAACTTCCTCACCAACCTTGATTCTACCACGCTCAATACGGCCTGTAGCTACTGTTCCACGACCAGCGATCGAGAACACGTCCTCAACTGGCATCAAGAACGGCTTGTCGATGTCACGCTGTGGAACTGGGATGTACTCGTCGATAGTTGCGAGGAGCTTGTCGAAAGCGCCTACGCCGATCTCGCTCTGCTCGCCGTTGAGGGCCTTGAGAGCTGAACCACGAACTACTGGAGTATCAGCACCTGGGTAGTCGTACTCAGAGAGGAGGTCACGAACTTCCATCTCTACGAGGTCGAGAAGCTCAGGATCATCAACTGTGTCTACCTTGTTGAGGAACACAACGATTTTTGGAACTCCTACCTGGCGAGCCAAGAGGATGTGCTCACGAGTCTGTGGCATTGGTCCATCAGAAGCGCTTACCACGAGGATAGCGCCGTCCATCTGAGCAGCACCTGTAATCATGTTCTTAACGTAGTCAGCATGACCCGGGCAATCTACGTGTGCGTAGTGGCGAGTTGCTGTCTCGTACTCAACGTGTGCACTTGCAATCGTTACAGTCTTCGACTCGTCACGAACAGTTCCGCCCTTAGCGATGTCCTTGTAGGACTTAACTGTAGCGAGACCCTTTGCAGCCTGTACTGATACGAGTGCTGCAGTCGTTGTAGTCTTTCCGTGGTCTACGTGACCGATAGTACCAACGTTCACGTGGGCTTTGGTTCTATCAAATTTCTTACTTGACATTGTCTTCTCCGGTTTTAATTAAACAAGACACCATTAAAACATCACTTCTTCGCTACGCTCTCTGCCACGTGTGTCGGCACAGGTGCGTAGTGATGATACTCCATAGTGAAGGTGGCTCGCCCTTGTGAGTTTGAGCGCAGATCCGTCGAATAGCCGAACATCTCAGCTAGCGGAACCTCTGCCTTCACCGTCTGAGCGCCTGCTCTTGGCTCCATGCCAAGGATACGGGCACGTCGGCGATTCAGGTCACCCACGATATTGCTGATGAAATCGTCTGGGCATACTACCTCAACCGCCATGATTGGCTCGAGCAACTGTAGCTTCGCCTTGTGGCAAGCATCCTTAACACACATGGAGCCTGCAATCTTAAAGGCGATTTCACTCGAGTCAACTTCGTGGAAGCTTCCGAAGTAAAGGGTTACCTTCATGTCGATAACTGGGAATCCTGCAAGGATACCTCCTTCGAGGGCCTCAACAACTCCGTCTTCGACAGCAGGTATGAACTCCTTCGGAATAATACCTCCCTTAATCTCATCAAC
This sequence comes from Bdellovibrionota bacterium, assembly GCA_044347025.1. Classification (GTDB taxonomy): domain Bacteria; phylum Bdellovibrionota_C; class UBA2361; order UBA2361; family OMII01; genus OMII01. Next base: position 13,099 of record JBIIYC010000053.1, on the reverse strand, counting down.
AAATTCGATTCCCTTACCTGGCTCGAGCGGCTCAACTCGGAGAAGAACGTGTCCGAACTGTCCACGACCTCCGGTCTGCTTAGCGTACTTACACTCAGCCTCAGCCTTGTTCATGATCGTCTCTCGGTATGCCACCTGTGGCTTACCGACCGTCGTATCGACGCCGAACTCACGGAACAAACGCTGCTTAATAATATCGAGGTGGAGCTCTCCCATTCCGGAGATGAGGGTCTGTCCAGACTCCTTATCAACACTCAAACGGAGCGAAGGATCTTCCTTCGCGAGCTTCATGAGCGATACGCCCATCTTCTCCTCATCAGCCTTGGTCTTAGGCTCGATGGCGATGCTGATTACCGGCTCTGGAGCATGGATGCTCTCAAGCAAGATCGGCTTGTCGATATCGCAGAGTGTATCACCTGTGATCGTCTCCTTGAGACCTACTGCAGCACCAATCTCGCCAGCTCCAACTTCCTTCACTTCCTCTCGCTTGTCAGCGTGCATACGAACTACACGTCCGATACGCTCCTTCTTTCCACGAGTCGAGTTAAGAACTGTCGAACCAGCCGTAACAGTACCTGAATAAACGCGGAAGAACGTAAGAACTCCAACGTATGGGTCTGTGATGATCTTGAACGCGAGTGCCGACATCGGACCCTCTGGGTCTGTCTGACGCTCGATAACAACCTCTTCCTTCTGGTCAGGGTCGGTTCCCTTCACAGGGGGCAAATCGAGTGGACTTGGAAGGTAGTCAACAACTGCGTCAAGCATCGGCTGAACGCCCTTGTTCTTGAATGCGCTTCCACAGAGAACTGGGAAGAACTCCATTCCGATAGTTCCCTTACGGATAGCCGCTTTGATCTCTGGAACCGAGATCTCCTCGCCTGCGAGGTACTTCTCCATGAGCTTCTCGTCCGCCTCAGCGCAGCACTCAAGGATGTATTCACGGGCTTTCGCAGCCTCTGCCCGCATATCCTCAGGAACGTCGGCAACCTCGAACTTGGCTCCCTTCGTCTCATCCTTGTAAAGGATCGCCTTCATCTCGACGAGGTCGACGACTCCAAGGAAGTCACTCTCTGCGCCGATTGGAAGCTGAATGGGCATAGCCTTAGCACCGAGCTTCTCGCGAATCGATGCTACGCCACCTGCAAAATCAGAACCGATACGATCCATCTTGTTGATAAAGCAACAACGAGGAACGCTGAACTTGTTAGCTTGACGCCATACAGTCTCGGACTGTGGCTCTACGCCGCTCACTGCATCGAACACAGCGATAGCGCCATCGAGAACCCGCAAGCTTCGCTCTACTTCGATTGTAAAATCTACGTGGCCCGGAGTATCGATGATATTAATCTGGTGCTCAGGAATATCGCCGTTCGAACCCTTCCACGAACATGTAGTTGCAGCCGAGGTAATAGTGATACCACGCTCCTGCTCAAGCTCCATGTAATCCATGGTAGCAGCACCCTCGTGTACCTCTCCGATCTTGTAGTTGATACCGGTGTAGTACAGAACGCGCTCTGTTGTAGTCGTCTTACCAGCATCGATGTGCGCCATGATGCCGATATTACGAACCTTGCTTAAATCCTTCTTAGCCACGATTGCTATCTCCTAATGAACCAGTTCTCTCGCTTACCACCTAAAGTGAGCGAATGCCTTGTTAGCCTCAGCCATGCGGTGAGTATCCTCACGCTTCTTCACAGCGGCGCCACGATTTTGGATTGCATCGAGAAGCTCATTCGCAAGGCGATCTGAAAGCTTTCTCTCACTGCGATTAGCAGCAGCATCCTTCAACCAACGAAGAGCAAGCGACTGAGCGCGCTCAGCTCGAACCTCTGTTGGCACTTGGTATGTAGCTCCACCCACACGACGTGAGCGAACCTCCACAACGGGCTTGATGTTTCCAAGCGCCTTGTGGAACGTCTCAACAGCATCTGCGCTGGCCTTCTTTGCCAACTGCTCAAGAGCTCCGTATAGAGCCTTCTCCGCTACACCCTTCTTACCGCTCTCCATGATTACGTTGATTGCCTTGCCGACAACCTCGTCACCGAACTTTGGATCCGGAAGAATCTCTCGCTTAAAATCGCGCTTCTTACGTGACATAGTATCCCCTACGAAAAACTACTTAGGCCTCTTGGCGCCGTACTTCGAACGCCCCTGCTTTCTATCTGCAACACCTTGCGACTCAAGCTTTCCACGAACGATGTGGTAACGAACTCCCGGAAGGTCCTTAACACGACCACCTCGGATGAGAACTTGTGAGTGCTCCTGAAGGTTGTGACCAATTCCAGGTATGTAGCTTGTTACCTCCATACCAGTCGTCAAACGCACACGAGCAACCTTGCGGAGAGCCGAGTTCGGCTTCTTTGGGGTCTGTGTGTACACGCGAGTGCACACTCCACGTCTCTGCGGGCATCGGACTAACGCCGGAGACTTACTCTTGGCTCGCTTTTGGCGACGACGATTTCGAACTAACTGATTAATGGTTGGCATCTCTAGCCTTGCCTCTTCTACGATCCAAATACACTTAGGTAACGCTTACTCAGATATCCCGAGCATCCTCGCACCGTTGCAATGTGAGCCCACGTTTATCCGGGCCACAACCGCGGCGAGGACGCGTGAGTATCACATTTCGCAGCCGATTCATAGAGATCGGCCGGCGCGAAATTGCATTCCTGCAAAAAAGCCCCCCTCTCGACTCGCCGGATACTCCGCGCGAGCCCTTCAGGACGGTAACCATGCTGTTAAAAAACTTTCTCCCGGTCAGAATGGTTTCACAAAAGCCGAGTAAACAACTCGAGAACTCGGGACCCCCTCTGACAACTCTTCTGCGCAGATGTTACCGCCCGGGAAGCAGCATTGCATCTCCTTCAACCAACTGATTATCAAAGCTTTTGGGCCTGACAACCGAGGGTGACACCTTTGAAACGTTGGCCCTAGCGGGCTAGTCAACTGCTTGCAAAGGCTGCAGAAATTTGTTGCTCGCGACAAGTATCATGGCGACCATACTGAGTCAAGGCGCAGGGGCAAGATAACCACACCGAGCCCGACCAATTGTTGCGTGGCCCGCTGAACCTGCGCCCCACCCCAAGGCCCCTTGCCCAATCCCCCGAATGGCCGCTGCACGTTTAGCCGTGCTTACGGGAGGGCGTACTGGCCAAACGCCCTCGGGAACCGACTCTGGAGAACTCCCCCACATGTGCGATATCCTACTCCCATGTCATCAGAGCACCCCAACAACCGCCCTCAGCCGGGGGCACGGATTACCCCCTCGATGAGGCACTCCCACCGCTTTGCGGGTGCCCAACTGGCCGACCAACAGGTGGAGGCAGCCACCCGAGAGCTCCTCGAGCGGTTTGAGGCAGCGGAGGGCCACCAGGGGAATCGGCGGGCGGCCGGCGAGGCGATCCGCTACGCATGGAGCATCCTGACGGCCGTAGGACTCTCGGATTTTGATGCTATCCGAAGCATCCGAACCGAGGAGTACCCCGACACGTTCCCTAGCAACCAGCACGCTCTCATCTCTCTCTCACTTGAGATCGTTGGTTGGTATCAATTTGGCCTCCGCCCCTACGACATCGACCGCACGGCACGAATCTTCGATCGGTGTCTTGAACTCACCCCGCAGAACCAACGCGCACTGGAGAAATTCGCGATTGTGGCGAACACCATTCAACCTGAAAACATCGGAGGACTGTCTCGATTCCCCAAAAAGCAGCGGGAAACCGCGCTTGGATATCGTCTACAGTGCAAACGCAAGATCGACAATCTACTCTTGGATGTATTCGCAATTACCGAAGCGCATCTCGTAGGACAAACAGAAACATCCGTCGCAACGCTCATTCGAGCACGCAAAGAACGCGACCGCTCATTCCTTTTCAACATTTTGGGACACCTATCAGCAATAAACTGTGCGGTTGGCGATTTCTTCGGAAACGGCGTGCAGCTTAGTCTTGGAATCGGCGCCGCGTGCTGCCAGCTCGAAATGCTCGGACTCCCCAGAGATCTTACGCACCTCATCACGCTCCTGCGGAGTAGATTAGACGAAGGTAGTTCCGGCGAGGTCGCTGGCGAAGAAACCGACATCGTATGCGAGATCATGACCTCGGTCGCAAACCTGTGCGACTCCAAGTGGCGGGTCTTCAAGAACCACGCCTCGCAGCGACGGGCCAGGGAACTTCGTTCACTCATAGAGGAGATCGAAGCGCGCCGGGGGGATGCGGGTTAAGCGCTTCCAAACCACCCCCAAAAGCATCATATCCATCGTGTGGAGAGCGGTACACCCCACAGACCTCCCGCCTAACCGCTCCGATAGCAGATTGGTATAATCCCCTCTTTTCGTGCTATACTGGGCAGGATTAACGATAAAAAGACACGTGCGCAGCATTCCCCCATTTGAGTAGCGCATCTGGCAAACAACGTAACGTTCTATGAATACAAATGAAAATGTAGCTACATGTGTAGCTGAAGCCCTGCAGAGCTTCTCTGCAATTACGAACCCTAAACTACTAACAGCACTGGCACAGCTCTCCATTACGGAGCCCACCCCGGTACAGCGCGAAGCGATTCCTCGGGTCCTTCAAGGGGGCGATTACATCGTCGAGGCGCAGACCGGAAGCGGAAAGACTTTGGCTTTTGTTCTCCCGATCCTCTCAAAGCTATTAGACGCAATGCCTTACAACGGCAACTTTGCACTGATCGTAACCCCTACTCGAGAGCTCGCCATGCAGGTTGCCTCAGTGGTGTCGGACGTGCTTCCGGAAGTTGAGCCCGCGTGCATCATCGGCGGAGAGAGGCAGGAGAAACAAGTTCGCGCACTCCGCAAAGATCCCCGCATCGTTGTGGGAACTCCTGGACGGCTCCTCGATCTCATCGATCAGCGGGAGCTTGTGCTTCGCAAGTGCCAGATGTTTGTGCTGGATGAAGCCGATGAGATGCTTTCGATGGGATTCATCGACGAGATCCGCGCGATCCTGTCGAAGCTCCCACGAGAGCGGCAGGGACTCTTTTTTAGCGCCACGATGACTCCGCGAGTACTCTCACTTGCGAGCTCATTCCTAACGAAGCCAACCCGAGTAGAGCTTGAGCCCGTAGTAGAGACAACCGCTCTCATCGATCACATCTACTGCCGAGTTGATGGTGCTTTGACGGCGAAGGCTCAAGCCCTCGCTGCATTCCTTACCGTTCGCAAACCCAAATCAGCGATCGTGTTTTGCAACACCAAATCAGATACCGAGCTCCTTGAAATCATGTTGCGTAAGCGTGGTATCGAGTCGAAGCGCATAAACTCAGACCTCTCACAAAAGGAACGTGAGCGAACGATGGGAGCGTTTCGATCAGGCGAACTCAACCTGCTCATTGCAACGGACGTGGCCGCTCGTGGAATTGATGTAAGTGATGTCGAGCTCGTAGTAAACTACTCACTGCACGACACCCCAGAGACCTATGTGCATCGCACAGGACGAACCGGACGGGCTGGAAAATCAGGCACAGCGCTCACATTAATTGCACCGCAGGATTTTCCGCTGTTCTTTCATCTGTCGAGAAGATTGCCGGTAACACTAACCGAAGTTCCGGTGCCGGCGTAAAGCTCGACACGCGGCTGAAGGTGAAGAATATAAAAACCATGCTCGGCCTAGGAGCGTATTCGACGCCACTGGCAATAGGCCTCAGCGAGCTCGCGATTTGCGAAATACCGGCTCCCAAGGCAGAGCCACTCTTGGCCTGCTCCATGGCCCGGGGCCTCCGTTAGGATCTCTACAACTCCATCAATGGGCTTACCGGAGGCCATATCACAAAGGACCGCATGCTCTTTCGGGCGGAGTTCGTCACCACTCCCTGCTATTTGGAAAACAGGTCTCCACTCAAGTCCGAGCTGCGCCAGACGAGGAGTTATGAGTTCAACGAGCGTGGCGCCACCACTCCCAGGCTTCAGGTGAGCCGCCACAAAAGCTGCTCGCACACTCTCTGCTGAAAATTCGATTGACTGCGACATACCGACCACTCCCTATTACTCTTGTGGCGCGAGATGCGTACCACGAAAATCTTCACCTAATCCGATCCCTCCTGGGAGTCAATTCGTACAATCCGCAGTCGCCGCCCGAAGATTAACGCGTCTCTAACGGACATAGACAACCTTTCCTGCCGTACGGCGCCATCACTCCCAAACCGCAAAGTTCGGTTGTGCGCTCCATCTTCGGTCGCTTGATCACATGCTACACAAAGAACACAAGAACTTTACACAGAAAACTCACAACTGGTGGGAATACCGCGTCAGAGAGTGCAACGTAGACCAAAAGAAATGAGGCCAGAGCCCGGGAGAGCGTCATCGGCCGGACTACGACTGATACAAGAGGGCACAACACCAGTAGAAGCTGCTCATAGTACCCAAGATACGACGAAAAGATCAGGTATGTGCCAAGCAATAACCGAAGGCAGAGCTCCACACGAAGGGGAGCAGCGATGCGCTCTCTCAGGCAGAACAGGGAGAGCATACCTATCACTCCCACACCCCGCCCTAACCACTGCCCCACCATAGCGAAAGATGGCGAAACAAATCGACTAGCTACTCGCTCCCACGTAAGCGAATTAGCCTGATAATCCGCCATATAAAACTCCCCATCTGAAAAACTGCCCGATACGTACCGTCCAATCGTCGCCATATATCCCGACATCCATTCCGGGGTGGCCCACACCGCACCGATTGCAAAGCATCCCAGAAACAGCGCTGTACAGAGCCCGATTGCCGCCCATCGTCGCTCGACGAGAAGCAGTCCAAGACCAACCACTAAATACGGTAGCTTGATTGAGGCGAGAAACAACAAGACCGCCAGCATCCACGGTGACGGCTTGCCACTATCATCACGCGTAAGCAGCAAGGCCAGCCCCCCGATGACTGCCGTCGCAAACAGCGAGCTTTGCCCTAACACAGCGGTTCTCTGTCCCACGTTCGAGATAAGGGCTAAAAGGCACCCGGTGCAGATCGCCCACGACTTCCAACGCAGCTCCACAACGCGCGAGCACACCGATCGCACCACTCCACAGAACGCCATCAGACAAATCACCATCCACATCCAACACGCCACAGCTATCGAATGGCCAGCTACCACAACGAGCGGCAGCCAGATAACGATCGCTGTTGGACTCATCGGGTTTGGCAGGACAGCCGGAGGAGCGGCTCCTAACAACGCATGCAAGGCCTGCCTAATGTCCGATCCGCTATACAACCCGGAGACCGTCCGGAACCAAAAGGAACGAACGCAATGAAAATAGAAGGCAAAATCTTGGATTGTGAGAACCTGGTCCCGCAACGAATACAGCGGAACATCCAACGGAAGACTACACCCGTAGACAATAACCACCACGAGAAAGAGTCCGAGCACGGGAGTAGTGTGGACGCCCCACGATGCGCGGTACGGGATGGCGAAGCTGTTCATAACCGAATCTTACGATGAGTCATGCGCAGGGCATATCCCCAAAACGCGGGGAGAAGGTCCGGATCAGGCAACCCTCGGGGCTCGCCGCACCGAGTCTAGCGAAGGCACATCGAGCTGCCTGAAACGCTTGCGCAACTTTTCAAGAGCTATCCCCTCGAGCTGCCGGATTCGCTCGCGGGTCACACCAAGCCGTTGGCCTATCGTCTCTAACGTCTCTCTGGCGCCCCGGCCTTGCAAACCAAAGCGAGCGCGAAGAACCTCTCGCTCTCTCGGCTGCAGGCACTGTAGCGCTCCTTGAAGCACTGCAAGGGTATCATCAGTCAACAACTCGCATCCCGGAATCGATGCGTTCGGGTCTACAATTTGGTCACGCTCCGCTTCTCCATCAAGCACGGGACTTGCCGGCTCAATAGACACAGCCACCGATTGTTGCGCAAGTAACAGCACCCGCACCTGCTTCGCGTTAAGCTTTAACGCGGCTCCTATCTCGGTGACACTTGGAGTGCGGCGTGTAGTTGAGAGATAGTGCTGCTCAAGCTCATTAAGCTTTCCGAGCCGTCGAATCATCCCCTGCGACAACCTAATCACTGGCCCCTCTACACGACTATCCCGAAATATCCGCTGCCGAACCCAGAAGCTCGCGTAGGTAGAGAACTTGGCTCCTTTGTCGGGGTTGAACCGAGCGCCTGCCTCGCGTAATCCCTCAAACGCCGAAGCGACGCGAGAATCGAGCGGCGTTCTAAGAAAACTAAAATCCGCCGCCATCTTGATCGCGAGCCTAATATTCCGCTCCATAAACGAACATACCGCTGCATCGCGCCTCGACGTCGCTTCGCTCAGTCGCGCCTCTAGGGTTACTCGGGCGCGAGAGCCTGCACGAGGCTTACATTCTGAGAGTGTTTTCCTTATCAGAGCGATCTCGTTATCAGCTTCAATGCGCTGCTTTGCTAATTCGCACTCCTGCGCACGCGTGAGCAGAGGTAGCCGAAGGGAATGTCTCACAAGTCGATCAATTCCGCTTGAAAGAACGTCCCGTGCATCGGCTTGCGGAAGGTCACACTCAACAACTCTCTCCTGTTCTGCTGCCGCCAAGGGTCCACTCGGCTTCTTTGCAGCAGCACAAACCGACTCATCTGTGGAACGCCGGGAACGTGACAGCACTGGCATGTATCCTCACACAATCGAGTTCACGAGGCTCCTCATCCGGAGCTTTCAAAACACCCCTGAGACGCGTCACAGATTCGTTCGAAAGCACCCAACAGTCAACGACAAAGCCTGGAACTACGACCGCCATGCATGCTTAGCCCGCCAAACAAAGGTCTTGAGTCTATCAGAGTTGCGGGGGCAGGCCCCCGAGACACAATCTGCCTCCTCCACCATCCCCGCAGGCGCAGATTTCAATCAACTCAGTGCTTTTGGATTCAACCCCTTGAGCTCAGGCACAACAAAGATGCCGTCTTTGCGAATTAGTTTCCCGTCGAAGTAGATATTTCCACCACCCCACTCTGGTCGCTGAATGAGCACCATATCCCAGTGCACCGCGGAACGGTTGCCGTTGTCAGCAACCTCGTAGGCCTGGCCAGGAGTAAAGTGGAGAGAGCCGGCGATCTTCTCATCAAAAAGAATGTCCGACATGGGGTTCAGGATGAACGGATTAAACGCAATCGAAAACTCTCCAATATAGCGCGCCCCGGCATCGGTATCGAGGATTGCATTTAACTTCTTAGTGTCAGAGCCGGTGGCTTTGACGATCTTTCCATCCTTGAACTCAAGTTGGATATTCTCAAAGCGGGTGCCGAGGTAGGTCGATGGAGTATTAAACTTAATGACCCCCTGCACCGAGTCTTTAACGGGGCACGAGTACACCTCACCATCCGGAATGTTGCGAGTGCCCTCGCAGGGAACGGCACCTATGTTTTTAATGCTAAACCGGAGATCTGTCCCCGGTGCGGTAATCCGAACTGTATCGGTCTTCGACATTAACTTCACCAGAGGCTTCATCGCCTGTGCCATCTTCTTGTAATTCAAGGTGCACACACGGAAGTAGAAATCTTCGAATGCCTCCGTACTCATGTTGGCCGACTGCGCCATTGAGGGCGATGGCCACCGCAAGACTACCCATCGGGTTTTGTTCACTCGCTCGTTCATCACCGGGCGAAGGATTCGAGAATAGAGTCCCAGCGTCTTCGGATCGACATCAGCAGACTCACTTGAATTGTGCGCGCCTCGAACCGCGATGTACGCGTCCATCTTTTTAATGCGCGCGAGCTCTAGATCTCTCACAAAGGTGGCATGCTTTTCATCGGTACCGGCGACTACCTCGCGCGTTACCCGCGAATTCTTGAGCTCAACAATCGGCACGGCTCCCCGCTTACGAACGGCTCGCAATACCGCAATTCCGAACTCCTCGGGGATGTCAGTAAGCTCTACGAGAACTTTCTCTCCCTTTTTGAGATTGAGCGAGTAGTCTGTGAGAAGAGATGCGAGTTGTGTGTAACGAATATCCATACACCATCTTTACCATCAGGCAACGAAGTTGAGTAGAGAGGGTTTTTAGCCGCTCGCACGGGCGCATTCATGTATGCGACGGGGATGCAGGGGCTCCTCGTAGACCACCATCGAGTGGCAAAAAACGCCTCTCTGCTCCCGGTGCAACAGCCGTTTCTCACCAAGATTGCTCCCAGCACCGTATTCCCCTTGAGGTCTCTCTCTAACCCTGGTAACCCTTGGGGGCTTACATCTTCGAAGATATTCACTATGGGACTTATTCTCTCAATCGATGTTGGAACCAGTGGAACAAAGGCCCTTCTCCTTGACGAGGACCTTTCAGCGGTAGGACCAGTCGTCAGCCAAGATACCCCTCTCCTCCGGGACCAAAGTGGTCGCGCCGAGCACGATCCCGCGGCCCTCAAACAAACCATCTTTGATGTATGCCGCAAAACGATCGCCAACCGAGCCAATGACGTTTCGCTACTTGTCGTCACATCGTATCAATTCGGCCTCCTGTTTGCGGATGCTGAGGGACGACCACTTACTAACATCTCTACGTTCGTGGATACCCGTGCGCAATCACACCACGCCACGTTTTGTGATGCAGTGGACGTAGCGGACATCTATCGCTCTACTGGCTGCCCTCCTATCTTCCAATACCCAACCAATCGGATGCATTTCATCAAAACCCACAAGCCATTCGACCTCGGGGCGGTTCGTCATGTCTGGGACTCCAAAGCGTATCTGATGCATATTCTTACAGGACGTTCCATCACCGATCACAGCACTGCAAACTCGCTAGGCTGCCTCAACCTCACCGGGGAATGGAATCGACCCCTTATCGAATCGGTGGGATTCTCAGTTGAACAATTCCCGCAGGTCGTCGATGGAGCCTCGTATCGCGCACCGCTTCTGCCCGCCGTTTGCCAGGAACTCGGTCTCCGAAATGGAGTCGAAGTTTCCGTTGGGCTCTATGACGGAGCAGCACTCGCTGCCGCTCTGACGGGTTTTCGTGACGGCATTGCGGTCGGAAATTTCGGCACGTCTGGCATGTTCCGTGTGCCGATGCCCACACCGGTCGAGGATGGTGAGGCCGGGTTGATTCAGAGCTGTATGCTCCGATCCGGATTGTTTTTCAATGGCGCCGGTATTAACAACGGCACGAGTGCATCGAACTGGTTTCTTCGGGAGATTTTGAAGCAGCCGGTTTCATACCTGCGCAACAGAGACCTTTCGGAACCGGGCGCACACGGAATCATCTGTTTTCCTTACCTCAGTGGTGAGCGCGATCCATCGATCGGAACTCTTGGTGTAGGAACCTTTCTCGGTATTCGGGAAACAACCAAAGATGTGGACATGGGCCGTGCAGTGCTTGAAGGCGTTGCCTTCTCGTTCCTGCTGGTCAAACAGAAGCTCGACCCGAACAACGCGATCTCGGAACTCCGAATCGGTGGTGGAGGAACCGCCAACACGCTTTGGATGAACATCCTCGCCAACGTGCTCAACCTCCCGGTACGAGTCTCAAGTGAGCCCGAAATGGGGATTCTTGGATCCGCTTCACTCGCTCTCAGTAAGGGCGAGACCGGCGCACTCCAGGCCCGCTCTGAAAGGATTATGGGGGGAACCACGCTGATTGAGCCAAACTCCACGCTCGTTCCCCTGTACCGGGAGATCGCCGGGCGCTACCTCGCCATGCGGGCGAAATTACTACCCGTACTGAAGGCATACCACGGCCAGTTGCTGTAGGCGCCTGGGTCCTCTACACTGGCCCCCGCCCCCGGGTTACTTTTACAAGGATGCATAATGTCGACACAGAACGGTATCACCATCGCAATCGTCAACTCGAGCTCCTTCGGACGTTCGTTCCCAGACCACATCTCACGACTAGAGAGCTTTGCGCGCGTTATCCGCGTCGACATTCCCAACGGCTCTCCGGCTTCCGTATTTCATGACAAGCTGGGAGACATCGACGGCATTATCGCGAGCGTAACTCCATACTACTCACGCGAAGTTTTAATGGGCCTTCCGAAGTTACGACTCCTCTCTCGACACGGCGTAGGATGCGATAACGTTGACCTTGAGTGCTGCACCGAACTCGGAATCGCCGTCTCGAAGGTCGGTCCTGAGGTAGAGCGTGAATCAGTGGCGCAGATGACGATGGCCCTTATGCACTCGGCAGCACGTCAGGTGGTAACAGGCGCAGATTTAGTGCGCAAAGGCGCGTGGGCAGAGCGAGCCAAACTTCCCCTGGGATTGGATTTCTGCGGCGCAAAAGTGGGCCTCGTTGGTATCGGCGCTATCGGCTCTACCGTCGCTCGAATGCTCAAACTCGGATATCAAGCAGATGTACTTGCATACGATCCGTACCTCTCAGATGACACCATTCAAACTCGTCACGCACGCAAAGTTTCCCTTGAGGAGCTGATCACCACATCTGATGTCATCTCACTCCACTGCCCACTCACAAAGGAAACGCTTCGTATGTTCAATCGAGAGGCTCTCGCAAAGGTCAAGCCTGGAGTGATACTCGTAAATACAACGCGGGGAGAGATCTTAGATGAAGCGGCTCTCATCGAAGGCCTGCAATCAGGGGTAATATCCGGATACGCGACTGATGTCGTTGAAGGAGAACCCATCGGCGCAGAGCACCGACTTTTGGCAGCACGAAACGTGGTCATCACCCCCCATCTCGGTGGATACTCCAAGATATCTCTGCGTGGAATGGGAGCGACCATGGTTGACGATATGGAGCTCACATTCGTAAAGAACCAATTCCCTGGGGTACTCGCGAATCCTAGCCTCAACCGGGCCGAATCTCGAATAGAAAGAGGTCGAGGCGGTAGTCACTAACGTATCGACGCAGACTACCCGCGAGTCACGAGTGAGCTTCCAACCCGAGGCGCATGGCGTCTATTGCTCATATGTTGTTAGGCTCATCAACGGAATTAGCGGGTAGTAGCGGGGCAGAGCTACGGCATAACCCGCTGAGTTTTCAGCTAAAAACGAGGTTATTACGTGCACGTGCTCGTGCGCGTGAACGTGAACGTGAACGTACCCGCAAGGGATTGCAGTACTACTGTTGGTTTATTCACCCACGTACCTACATCTCCGCTGACGAACACGAGAGCGGAGAACTCCTGCTTACTAGCCTTGTTTACAAGCTATGTTGAGCGCGC
>JBIIYC010000052.1:0-16013 GCA_044347025.1 Bdellovibrionota bacterium | reverse complement strand
AGGGCCGATTCTTACTTAAATGTGAGAGGAGAAAGGTTATGAAGGTACTTACTACAAGGTTTAGTCGATACGTGATCGCTGGAGCGGCGTGCCTCGCTGCCCTTCCATATGGAGCATCCGCTGCACCCGGTGGAAACAAAGGCACAGCGCTATCGGCGCTCTCAAACATCGCAGAGATTACGTGTGTGAATGAGAGTGAGGCGGAGGTCGATCTCTGGTCGCAACTCACAACAACCGGATCCGTAGACTCAGCGATCGTCTACATCTCAATCGACGCAGAGGAACCCTTTCAGGCGGCTACGATCGCTCCGCAGGATTTCGTTCATAACGGACGTATCAAGACAGCCGAGGGGATAACAACCCACACGCTAACGAACGGTGAACACACCATTCAAGCGTGCTTTGTACAAAGCGGCTCTCAAGGGCGGGGATCGAAATCAACATGTGCCGAGCCGGTGACGTTCACCGTCGATTGTGCGACTGACCAGTAACGCGCACGGCCGCTGTGGGGCTACGCCTGTCGACGCTACAAGCGTCGCCGGGCTAGCCCCACCCTGATTGTGATCATATGTCTCGCACATTCCCCTCGAATTCTCGCGCCTCCTGATTGCCGTAGTGACTAAGAACATCAGAAACTATCGCATCTCATGCATGGACACTGCCTCGGCATTGCCAGTGGGTCCATCCAAGATACCGGACGTAGTGATGTTGTCTGACGAAACCTCAACGAAGCACGAATACCGAGCCAAGGGCGCCATTCCGCAGGAACTACTTTCTACCCTCTTCGACCGATTCTCCGACGCATTCTACCTTCTCGACCGAGAGCTGCGCGTTATCTTCGTGAACGGACAAGCCGCCGCTCACTTCCAAAAACCGGCGGAGGCCCTTCTCGGAAAACCGATCTGGGAGAGCGTTCCCTCAAATCTAGGCTCAGTATTCGAGCGAGAGTGTCGTCGCGCATTTGAGGATGGCGTTCCCACTCACTTCGCTGCCCCTTCACTGCTCTATCCGGAACGGTGGATTGAATTCCGCGCACATCCAACCTCAACTGGATTGGCTGTGTACTTTCTTAACATCACTGACACGGTACATGCGTTCGAAGAGCGCCGATCTCAAGCATTGCAACTCCAGACCATAATCGACTCCGCCGACCCCCTTATTGCGTACGTTGGTGCAGACCTGCGCTTCCAGGTCATCAACAAAGCATTCGAGCAATGGATCGGGGTTCCCCGAACAGAGATAGTCGGTCGCTGTGTCTATGCTGTCCTAGGAGAATCTTTCCGTGATGCCATGGGAGAGTCCCTGAAGCGAGCGGAGGCCGGCGAGACGGTTTCCTTGGAGCACGAGGGCGCCTGTCAAGACAAGTCGCATCGCCACTGGCACATCAACTTCACTCCAGATTTTGATCGCGACGGCACATTACGTGGTATCATTTTTCGCTTTCGAGATATCTCCGATCAGAGACGGACCGAATCCTGGCTCCGAGACAACGAGGCGTACCATCGATCCCTCTTTGATTCGGCTGGAGTTGGAAACATCGAGGTAGACCATAGCACCGACTATTCGAGCTTTTTGCGGGTCAATCAACACTTCTGCGATATGCTCGGATACAGTCGAGAAGAGCTTCTGAACGGAATGACTTTTCTCGACATTACACACCCTGACGACATCGAGTCCTCTCTGAAAGCCCTTTCCGTTCTTCGGCGCGAAGATGCTCAGTCGCTCCATCTCGAAAAGAGGTATATTCGCAAAGACGGCACCGTCATGTGGGCCGATGTAACGCCAAAACTGATTCGAAACCGAGACGGACACGCGACCCGTCGGCTCGTAGTGGTTCATGACATCACCGAGCTCAAGACATCCGAAGCGGCACTTCGTGGTGCGCTTGAGGACCGACAGAAATTCGAGTCGCTTGCTGACAACAGCCCGGAATACGTTGGGATGTGTGACCTCGACGGGATGACTACCTACATAAATCCAGCAGGCCTCAAACTACTCGGGATCGATAGCTTAGAAGAGGCCCGAACAATTCCGATGATTGAGTTTCTGTTTCCGGAGGATCATGAGGTAGCCCGCAACGAAATCCAGCCCGAGGTACTGCGTAACGGGATCGCAGAGCGAGAGATCCGATTCCGAAATCGGAAAACCGGAGAAGCTCGCTGGATGATCCACACGGTTTTTCCGCTCAGAGATTCAGGCGACAATACCGTTGGATTCGCTTCAGTAAGTCGTGACATCACAGATCGCAAGCGCGCCGAAATGCTCCTCCAGCAAGCCGACCGGCGTAAGGACGAGTTTCTCGCGACACTCGCTCACGAACTACGCAATCCCCTTGCGCCAATTAGCTATGCGCTCCAAATCTGGAACCGACTTGAGCAAGATCCCGCTAAGGCCGCGCAAATTCGGCACATGATGGCGCGCCAGGTCCAACAGCTTCAGAGGTTAATTGATGATCTCCTCGATCTATCCAGAATTTCACGAGGCAAAATTAAGCTCAAGAAAGAGTACTCCGACCTCGCATCGCTGCTTGAGGGGGCGATTGAGCCGATTCGCCCTTTCATCGAGACGTGTCAGCACACGATATCGATTGAACTCCCCCCTGCTCCGCTAATGATTTACGCCGATCCAGGTCGACTCACGCAGATCATTGGCAATCTTGTACACAATGCCGCCAAATATTCGGATCGAAACGGTTCAATAACGATTTCAGCCTCATCACACAAACAGGATCTCGTTATTACAATTACAGATACCGGGGTCGGCATACCATCACACATGCTCTCTCGGATTTTCGAACCGTTCACTCAGGTAAACCAAAGCCTTGATAGGGCACACGGAGGACTCGGCATCGGACTGACCCTCGTTAAAAACTTAGTCGAACTCCACGGCGGAACGGTAGAAGCATCAAGCGCTGGTGCAGGGGCCGGAAGTGTATTTACCCTTCGACTCCCTATTGTTATCGAACCCTCAGAGATAAAGGATGTAGAGTCCTCGTCGGCCGAACCCCTGGGAGAGCCTGCGCGCTATCGGATTGTGATCGTCGACGATCTAAAACCGTCCGCCGACACCTTGGCTTTGATGCTTCAAGAGCTTCATCAAGATGTTCGTGTGGCATACGATGCGCGGGCCGCCTTGGCTCTGATTGAGGAGTTCAAACCTGATGTTGTGTTTTCCGACATTGCTATGCCTGGAATGGATGGATACACACTAGCGAAGCGTCTGCACTCTAGGCGCGAGTCACCTCCCTATCTCATTGCGCTTACAGGATACGGGCAGCGACACGACCAGCAGCGTGCGCTTGACGCTGGATTTCAGAGACACCTAGTGAAGCCGACGGATATCGCCGCACTACGAGCTGTTCTGGTGGCGCTGGCCGAGCCGGGTTCAAAGACGGCATAACCAGAGTTGCGTATCCGCCCCTTTCACTGCGGAGCTCACACTACTTTTCATAGGTGCTCGCGGCTCGACTTGTGCTACCCTCGTATTCGATTAGGGTGGTGAAAAAGACTTCCTGTAGCGCATCGCGATAGTTTGACCGGAACTTCGTTGAAGCTGTCGAAACAACCTCAACGTATCTCAGACCCCGGGTTGTTTCGTCGTCTTCGCCTCGTTTCGGCAAGACTCTTACAATACTCGCGACGCTCATTGTTTTCACCGGGCTGCTAGGGAGCTGGGCAATGCCGAGACTTTTTAACGAGCAATTTTCCGCCAACAATCGAGATATCTTTACGAGAGTTCGGATGCCTCAGCTTGAACATGCGGGTGATGCCACCCCCGCACGCCCCGGCTCGTTCCTCTCCGCGGCCGGCATTCACTCACTTCGACAGCTCATCGATCGACGAGAGCACCGAGACCCGATCGAACTCGGTAAGGTAGATGACGATGGTAGGTTTAGCCTCTTTCGGGCAAGGCTGGAGTGTATCGTCTCCGACTTTTTTCTGGGCGAGAGTGTGTATCTGGAACGTCATACGGGCACTGAGCACCTGGCCCGGAGGCCCCAACAACACTTTGACGTGCGGGAGGTCGCTCACTGTACCTACACACCAACAGGCGACACCGCCCATATATTCTGCTGTCGCTACGGGGAGACATCCGAATCCCCCACCAATCTGCAATCAACCACAGCGGTCGAGGAGTACCTCGAAAGGCTACTACACCCACCAACGATCCAGCTTGCGATTCCCTCTCGGGCGGGCCTTCTTCCACCGGTGGCGGTCAGCCTTGTGCATCCACTTCGAATGTCGCCACGCGAGTACGTAACATTAGGAGAGGCGGGTGCGGTAGTCGCCTGTACCGAATCTCAGCCTGGGTACACAGCCGATCTCTACTGGTCAAAGGAAGCGTTTATCGATTCGCTCAATCGCGTGCAGGAGATCGGTCGACACCTCATTCACAGCGATGCAGTTGCACGAGCGACGATGCGCCGCACGGGCGAAATTGAACTACCGGTCCCATCCGCAATATTTGCTAAGATATACGAGGAAACTGCTCGATTCGCTCAATCGCTCGAACCATCGCTGTTCATTACCGGAGTATGGGGCGTCGCTGTTTTTCCGGCTGACAACGGCACCTACACCGCACAGATCGGCGTAGTCGGCCTTGAGATCGAGGAGAGCTCTCAAGAAACGGGCAATACGATTGCGGCCGGGAAAAACGAGTGCTTTGGCGTGCTCAGCCAGACCTTATCGCGAGACGCCTTAGGGTTTTTATCCATTGAGTCAGGCCGCTTCTCGCGCCTGCCGATTGGTGACCTGGCTTGGTATGATCGGTTGCCGACATTGTAGCGCTGATACCCACACTTTAAGGAACTTTCGCCGATACGTGGACAATGCACCTATCATGCGATAGGAATATATCGTCTCGGTTGCAAGCGCCCTCGTTGGGGGTCGGCGCGCAAACCGGACATAAAAAACAATACCGTAGCTATATCAAATAGTTACACCCTCTGGAGAGGTGGCCGAGTGGCTGAAGGCGCCTGATTCGAAATCAGGTATACCGGAAACGGTATCGGGGGTTCGAATCCCTTCCTCTCCGCCACTTTTATCTCTTACAAAGCCCTGTGAAGGGATTCGAACCTGTGAGGCCGAAGGGCCGAACCAGGCGATATGGGGAATCCCTTCCTCTCCGCCACTTTTATCTCTTACAAAGCCCTGTGAAGGGATTCGAACCTGTGAGGCCGAAGGGCCCTCAAAACCGAATTGAAGTCGCTATCCATGGACTTTCGCTCCTTCATGCAACGCTATCGTCAGGGCGAGTTCCGCTAGTGTTTTGCCGAGGGCAGTCGATTAGCCCTTAAGCGTTTTTGAGCCATCCCATCAAAAACGCCTTAGTTTTATCGGCCGGCAGCGATCCCTCTCGTAGAGTGGTAAATGCAAACAGGTAGTCTTTCACATCAGGATCGGTCCAAACGGTCATCTCATGCGTGAGCGTTTCGACAGTAACGAGCGTATCGTCATACATTGCAAAGCTAGTCATTGGGCATAGCGGAATAGCGGCAGAGATGGGAACGATCCTTATCTCGATGTTTTGCATGTCCATAGCAGCCAGTAAGGAGTGGGCTTGCTCTATCATGACCTTTTTATCGCAGAAGGTAGGGGTGAGCACGCGTTCGTCGAGCACAAATAGGAGCTGCCCTACTATTACGCACATCCTGGATATCGGATGCGAAGCCCGGAACAATTCCCGTATATGATAGTAGCCCCTAAAACTCGCTCCGAATGGGCCTCGCCATCAGCGCAGCGGCCAGCTCCTTGGGGGTCATCGTCTCGTTGAGTACTCGCACCACGCCACTAATAATGGGGGTATCAACACCCTTATGTGAGGCGAGCTTCTCAACGAGCGCGGCACTGTGAACTCCCTCGGCGGTCGCGTGTAACGACGCTAGGATATCAGAGAGCTTTTCGCCTCGGCCGAGCCGCAATCCCACTTTTCGATTCCGGCTCTGATCGTCGGTGGCCGTCATCACGAGATCTCCAAGCCCCGAGAGGCCAAAGATCGTCTGCGAGTCAGCTCCGAGCGCCGTTGCAACCCGATTCATCTCTGCGAGTCCGCGTGAGATCAGCGCCGCTCGAGTTGATGGTCCGTACGCAAGTCCATCGGAGATCGCTACGGCGATCGCGATAATATTCTTTAAGATTCCACCGAGCTCGACACCGAGCGGATCCGTGGATGGATACACTCGGAGGGAATTGCTGGCTAAAAGCTGTGCTACCTTGACCGCGGTTTCATTGTCACTCGATGCTGCGGTGAGTGATATCGGTGTTCCGCTCACAAGGTCTGACGCAAAACTCGGGCCGGAGATTACACACAATGTTCCAGGCGCGCGTCCAAGCACCTGATGCGCATACGAGAGTGGGGTCAAGCCAGACGTTTTCTCCAGTCCCTTGGTTGCACTGATAAGAATTCTGCTTGAAAGCTCGGGAACTACCTCGCTCCACGCCGAGGCAGGCAACGCAACGATGGTAAAATCCGCGTCTACGCACTCATGTAGTTTCGACGTAAGGGTGATATTGGCGTGGAGTGGGATCTTTTGGTCGCCTACTGAAAGTGATTGCGAACTCTGCATCGTTGCCACTGCGTACGGATCCCGATGCCATGCGGTAACTCGATGCCCTAACCGCGCGCAGTAATGCGCCAATGCAGAGCCCCAGGCTCCGAGACCGATCACAGCGATGTGACGAGGCACTTCGGTTCCTGGGGCCATCTGCTTAATTCACCGTCTCTGGCTCAGACGGAGTCTCCTCTGAGGAGTTACTACTTGCATCAAGCGGTGCTGGCGAGACCGCGACAACTTTCTCCTCGGTATCAAGATCGATTAGCTTCACTCCTCGAGTGTTACGCCCGATCACGGAGATATCCTTGGCACTTGTGCGGATAATCTTTCCACCGGAGGTGATCAACATCAACCCGCTTGCGCTGGTCACAGCGATCGCCTCAATAACTGGCCCGTTGCGGCCCTCAGTCTGGATGTCGATCAATCCCTTACCGCCACGATTTTGCGAGCGATACTCAGACACCACCGTGCGCTTGCCGAATCCATTCTGACAGACCGTCAACAGCGTTGTCTCCTCAGCGCCTTCAGCGGCAGGCTCTGCAGCCTTAGGCAAGATCGTCATACTGACAACCTTATCATCGCCTTCAAAGCGCACGCCGGTAACACCACGTGCAGCTCGTCCCATTGGACGAACCTGGTCCTCTTGGAATCGAATCGCCATACCATCACGAGTCGCGAGGATGATGTCATCGTTTCCTGTCGTCACCTGTGCGGCGATGAGCGTATCTCCCTCATCGAGCGTGCACGCCATAATTCCGTTTCGACGAGAGCGAGAGAACTCCTCAAGCGCGGTCTTTTTAATTACACCGCCCTGAGTAGCGAGCACCACATACGAGTTCTCAGACCACTCCTTAATCGGAAGGATAGCGCACGGCTTCTCGTCTTCCTTGAGTTCAAGGAGGTTGACGAGCGCACGCCCCTTCGAGGTTCTGCCAGACTCTGGAATCTCGTACACCTTGAGCCAGTACAAACGCCCAAGATTTGTGAACACCAAGAGATCAGAGAGGGTCGATGTGACAAAGAGGTTCTTGATGAAATCATCGTCATCCGATGCCGCCCCAATAACCCCCTTACCACCACGTCGCTGCTCGCGATATTCAGAGATCGATGTACGCTTTACGTAGCCCTTGTGGCTTATCGTCACGGCCATCTCCTCATCTTCGATGAGATCGGTCATGTCGATTGCACCGCCATCATCGAGAATCTCAGTGCGTCGAGCATCGCCATACTTATCCCGAACATCGGTAAGCTCGGCGGTAATGATAGCATCAACGCGCTTAGCGTCTCCTAAGATGGCCAAGAGATCTTGGATCAACTTAGCCAACTCCTCGTGCTCCTTCTCAATAGCAAGTCGCTCCATGCCGGTGAGCTTCTGGAGCCGAAGGTCGAGGATCGCTTGCGCTTGTGTCGTTGACAGCTCGAAACGCGTAATAAGTTCGTCACGCGCATCCTTTGGAGTGCTAGCTGCTCGAATGAGCTTAATAACCTCATCGAGGTTGAGAAGCGCAATCTTGAAACCCTCCAAGAGGTGCATTCTCTCCTTGGCCTTTCTGAGCTCAAACTCAGTGCGGCGCGTAACAACATCACGACGGTGGTTAAGGAAGTGTCCGAGCATCTCCTTCAAGGAGCACACGGCAGGCTTTCCGTCCACGATCGCGAGGTTCACGATACCAAAGCTCGACTGCATCGGCGTGAGTTTGTAGAGCTGGTTGAGCACAACCTCTGGGGTCGCATCACGCTTGAGCTCAACAACGATCCGCATACCGCTACGATCGCTTTCGTCGCGGAGCTTGGAGATGCCTTCAATCTGCTTTTCATTCACAAGGTCGGCGATCTTCTCAATGAGGCGGGCCTTGTTGAGCTGGTACGGAATCTCCGTAACAACGATAATATCGGCCTCACGCGTCTTGCCTTTGAGCTTCTCAAAGTGAGCCTTCGCACGAACCTGAATGATACCTCGACCGTTCGAGTAGGCGCTGACGATTGGGCCGCGGCCGTAAATGATACCACCCGTTGGGAAGTCCGGGCCGGGGATATGTTGAAGCAGCTCCCCCGTCGTTACGTCGGGATTACTGATAAGCGCAAGCGCACCGTTAATGACCTCGGTAAGGTTGTGCGGTGGGATGTGCGTAGCCATACCAACAGCAATACCGTTAGCTCCATTCACGAGCAGGTTCGGAATAACTGCTGGAAGCATTACCGGTTCAAGGACGGAGTCATCAAAGTTCGGAGTGAAATCAACCGTCTCCTTCTCAATGTCTTCGAGAAGCTTCTCGGCTAGCTCCGTCATGCGGCACTCCGTGTAACGGTATGCAGCTGGTGGATCACCGTCGATTGAACCGAAGTTTCCTTGTCCGTCGATCAACGTGTACCGAAGGTTCCACGGCTGCGCCAAACGAACGAGCGCCTCGTATACAGGCATGTCACCGTGTGGGTGATAGCGCTTCAGCACCTCACCCACAACTCCCGCGCACTTGGAGTGCTTGCGGTTCGACGCGAGTCCTTCTTTGAGCATCGCGTAAAGAACGCGGCGCTGTACGGGTTTTAAACCATCTCGAACATCAGGGAGCGCGCGGCCGACGATAACGCTCATCGCGTAATCGAGGTACGATTGCCGCATCTCGGATTCGATTGTGACAGGGTTTGTTGAGCCTTGATTTTCCATTCCCGAAGGATAGGGTATGGAGGGTGTTAGTTCAAGGCCTTATCGACCCGGTAAGCCTATAAAATAAGGAGGGTTTTCCGGATTTTAGAGCCCCACCAGAGGCCCTCCAAACGGCACACCCGAACCAGCCTCAAAAACCCCCGGCATGGGCGTGTTTTCACCCCCCGGTTCATCTGACCACACGCCCCTTCCCTTGGGGAATCCGCACATGCACAGGCGCTTGCATGGAGGTACGTTTTGCAAGAAGAGGGTTTTGCTGCGCCTCCCCAGAACTGCTATACCTACAGGCCTTGTAGTGTCGTCACTTTACTCAAAGGCCGCGTATGAAACTCTCCGTTGTTATCCCCTGTTACAATGAGAAAAACACGATTCAGGACATCGTTACGGCGGTCAAGAACTCCCCGATCCCAAACAAGGAGATAATCATCGTCGACGACTACTCAACGGATGGTACCCGCGAGGTTCTCAAGACTCAGATCGCTTCTCAAGTGGACAAAATCCTCTACCACGAGGTCAATCAGGGGAAGGGAGCAGCGCTTCGCACGGGATTCACCCACGCAACAGGTGATGTTGTTGTGGTTCAAGACGCCGATCTCGAGTACGACCCACAGGAGTACGGACTCCTACTTGAGCCGATCGAGGCAGGAAAGGCCGATGTCGTGTTCGGTTCGCGATTTATGAGCAACCGCCCGCACAGGGTGGTGTATTTCTGGCACTACGTAGGCAACCAGGTGCTTACGCTCCTGTCTAACATGTTCACAAACTTAAACCTCACTGACATGGAGACCTGCTACAAGATGTTTAAGCGAGAGATCATTCAATCGATCTCTATTGAAGAGTCTCGGTTCGGGTTCGAGCCTGAGATCACCGCAAAGGTAGCTGCTCTGCGATGTCGCATATATGAAGTAGGAATCTCGTACTACGGAAGGACCTACGACGAAGGCAAAAAGATCGGATGGCGGGACGGGTTCCGCGCGATTTATGCGATCGTGAAATACAACATGTTTCGCAAGCCGAGCGTCATTCCCGCCAAGGAATCAAAACCTGCTGGGTCGTGCTGCTGCGCACCATCCGCGCAGTGCGAGCGTTAATACGAGAGATCCTTGAACCGATCGTTTGCCCCGCGAAAACTTGGAATTCTTACGGCAATGCCCGAGGAGTTCTACCTTCTTAGCCGTCTGCTTGCTGAGCCCAAAACGCGTACCATAGGACCACGCACCTTTTTCGAGGGCTCCATTGATGGATGCACCGTTGTTCTTGCGTGTTCACGTATTGGAAAAGTGGCTGCCGCCACCACGGTGACGATCCTGATCGCTTCGTTCGGCGTTGATGCGGTACTCTTTACGGGGGTGGCTGGGGGCATCGCACCCCACGTGTCGATTGGAGACGTGGTCGTCGCGCGCGAACTTGTGCAACACGACTTTGATATAAAAGGACTCCTTGGTTGCCCCCGACTCTCCATTCCACTTCTCGGAATGTCCCACATCCCCTCGTGCGAGCGGATGGCGATCATCGCGGAGAACGCGGCATCGTCAGTAGTAGCCGACGAGCACTACATTCAAGCAGTATCTCGCTTTACGCCACGAATACCGGGGCGACACAGTGGCGTCCTGGCAAGCGGCGACCGTTTTATCTCCAGCAATACAGAGCGGGAGGAGCTCCAAGCGCTGATACCAAACCTTCTCTGCGTCGAGATGGAGGGAGCCGCAGTAGCTCAGGTATGCATCGAGCACGAAGTCCCCTTCGCTGTGGCTCGAATTATCTCCGATGCTGCGGATGAATCCTCGATCGTTGACTTTGGTGCATTCATCCAATCTGCTGCAGCACTCGGATCTGAGAAGTTCGTTCGCAATTTCATTAGTAATGTAGGATAAAAGCATGGCGATTGCGCTCCACGAGTACATTCACCCCGTTACCGACTTTCCAAAGCCCGGAATTATTTTCCGCGATATATCCCCTCTCCTCCAGGCACCCGAAGCATTCTCATACGCCATCGATCGCCTCGCAGAGGAGCTGCAGAGCTTGCAGGCATCGGCGCTGGTTGCGGTGGAGTCTCGCGGTTTTCTCTTCGGCGCGCCCCTCGCAATTCGTGCAAAGATGCCCCTTATCCTTGTACGCAAGCCTGGGAAGCTTCCGGGTAAAAAGGAGCACATGGAGTATGGCCTCGAGTACGGCACCGACATTCTCGAGATGAAGGCTGGCATGATCCCACAGGGCGCTCGGGTGGCAGTGATTGACGATGTGCTCGCTACCGGCGGCACGGCGGCTGCGACCGGCGCCCTTATCGAAAAAGTGGGCGGAACTGTTGCAGGATATCTCTTTTTAATCGAGCTGGCGGCCTTAGAGGGGCGCTCAAAGCTTGGTGGAGCCCCGGCTTCGGCCTTGGTATCGCTCTAAGGAAGAGCAGCCGAGTTACAACGAGCTATCGCACAGAAGAAGCGCGAAAAATAGCGGCAGATAAATCACCGATGCTTTGAGCAACGTGCGCGCATCCTGCACCGAGTGCGTGCGGCGAAGCTTAAGCCCGATCGCCAACATGATGAGACCCAAGATTCCAATACCCCACGCGTACACGGCACCAGCCATTCCATAGTAAAACGGGAGGAGTGAGACGGGGATGAGCAGGATTGAAAATCCCACAGTCTGCCGAAACGTGCGCACACCATCGGGACACACCACCGGAAGCATCTTAAAACCACCGCGGGCGTAATCTTCTTTGTAGATCCACGCGATCGCGTAGAAGTGCGGGTGCTGCCAGACAAAAAGAATAAGGAAAAGGAGCCACGCACCTAAGTCGAGCTCACCTGTGGCGGCTGCCCATCCACCCATCGGAGGAAGCGCTCCTGGGATAGCACCCACGACGGTATTCCACCACGAGATCTTCTTGAGCGGTGTGTACACCACGACATACAAGAACACGGTAAGCAGCGAGAGAAATCCTGCCAAGACATTCACCTGCCACGCGAGCAGTAAGACGCCAAGAAGAGAGAGTAGCAATCCGAACAACAGCGCCTCGGCTGGAGTCACCAGCCCCAGCGGAAGCGCTCTTGTCTTGGTGCGAGTCATCTGACTATCGCAGTCGCGCTCAAGGTAGTTATTAAGAGCGGCGGCACCGCCAGAGCTTAAGCCTGTTCCAATCAGCATCATGAAGAATACCGAAAACGGCTCAATACTCTTTGCACCCAAGAAATATCCGGCGGCACTCATGAGTACCACCATCATCAAGATACGAGGCTTCGTGAGCGCAACGTACGCTTGAAGCTTCTCTTTTCTGGTTGGGGGGATTACTTCCATGACTCCAGCGATGGTAGGAAGTTGCCGGAGGCAAGTCAACCGAGCGACCCTCTGTCGATGGGGTACTGGTGAGGATATTTCCGATTACTGAACCCAGGTGCCGGAACGACTCGGCTGACGAGCTGACCAATAGACCGCAGAAACCGGGCCAACCACCTGCTTCGTCGCAATAAATGGATCGCTCCAAAAGCGAGAATCGTAGGACTCGTCTCGGTTATCACCGAGCACAAACAATGAATCAGAGGGAACGACGAACGATTGCTCCTGCTCTGGACCAGGTTTCGTCCATCGCGCGTACGACTCACTCAAGACCTGATCGTTCACTGCAACGACAGTGCCTGTGATACGAACCCTATCGCCCGGCAGTCCGATAACTCGCTTCACCATACTCCGAGCCCCCTCGTCAATCCATGTGGAGGGATCGTCAGCCCGATTAAAGACGATGACCTGTCCGCGCTCGGGGCGAGACCATGACACCAGGGACTCTCTCCGAAACGGCAGGTGAAGTCCGTAGGCGAGCTTAGGAACAACGATGCAGTCCTCAGACTGAAGTGTGGGCACCATAGACCCTGAGGGGACGTAGAAGCTCTCCAGAACAGATCCCTTCACGGCGACTCCGACCGCCACCATTACAACGGCGAGCAAACCATAGCGACGCACCTCGCGCGTAAGCGCTGCCAGGTCAATCCCGTAGACACCGTGTTCAACTGCTCGTTCCTTGAAAGGCACCATATCCCATCCGTGGAGATAGCAAAGCCGTGCTGATTACGAGTGTATAAAATGCCTCGTCGTGAGGTTCATTTAGCTATTTACTCTAAGATGACAGCACACGGCCGTTGTCTTCTCGCCCGCTATACTGCGCCTACGGCGATCGCTAATCAAATGACGAGAGTTCCTTGTCGATCTGGGCCCTTACCTCATCGGAGATGGGTGGTGTGGAGTGGGCGGACGCCCCTTGACTAGTGGAAACCTGCCGCGACGACCGGCGACTCAAAACGACAATAAGAGCCACAAAGAGCCCAAAAACAAGGAACGCTACGGGAACCCACCACACAAGCTTTCCGAATCCCTGGTACGCTGGAACGGTTCGGTATTGTTCACCAAACTGGCGAAACACATCCTCTAAGATGGTCTGCGGTGGCACACCGGCTTCGAGCTTTGATCGCATCTGCGCCTTTAATTCTTGGGCTTTTGAACTCGGGCAATCATTGAGCGAACGCCCTGCACAAAACGGGCTGAACACTTGCTGATACAGCTCCGCTGCTTGCTTATCGAGCGCCTCCGAGCGCTCGTCAGCCCGCGCAGGTACGCAGGAACCTATGAGAACAAGTGAAACTATGAGAAGAATCGCGCGCTTCATGATGCACCATACTCGGCACGATAGGCGCGAATACGGCCAAGCAGCTCCTCATCAATTCGAAAGCCAGAGGAGTTCTCCTCACTCAGGTACGCGATAATATCGTTAATAGTCACAATAGAGGTTACGGATATCTGCAAATCGCGCTCGGCTTCTTTAACTGCCGACAGCTCCCCACTTCCACGCTCATCGCGATCAACGAGGATAATAACACCGGCAACCTCAACCCCAACTTTCGACCGAAGAACTGGGATTACTTCATGCAGCGTTGTTCCCGCAGTTACGACATCCTCAACAAGCACCACCTTCATTCCTGGCACAAGCGGCTTGCCAACATACTCCCCGCCCTCGCCTCGGGTCTTGGCTTCCTTTCGATTGAAGCAGAACCCGATCTGCACCCCGTAGTCCTTCGCGAGGGTCATCGCGGTTGACACGCAAAGGGGAATGCCTTTGTATGCCGGCCCGAATACGACATCCACTCCTTGAAGTCCTGATTCTAAGATCTGTCTCGCATAAAAGTGCGAGAGCTGCAGGATCTTGGCTCCATCATCGAAGGATCCAGTGTTGATGAAGTAGGGAGCTTTGCGCCCCGACTTTAATGTAAAGTCTCCAAACTTGAGTGCCTTACTCTGCACCAAAAAGTCGATAACCGCTGCCTTGGAAGCTATCCCTGAACTCATATCGTCTGCTGCTCCATTGAAAGGATCTCGCCCGACCAACCACACGTGGAGACCGTATCGCCGATACTATATGAACCACTCTTAAGAAGAGCAAATGCATACGTGCACGATTCAGCAGAATCGCTCGCTGCTGTGACTACTTTGCCGATAGATTCCCCCGTGTGGTTTACAATCGGGGCCTCTTTCGGCAGCTCGCCTACCCCGGAGAGCCGGATGCGCTCAAGTCGTCGCGGAAGCTTTCCTATCGCGTCACTACGTTCAATGACCTCTTGGCCAACGTAACACCCCTTCGAGAACGACACCGCGTGTCGCATTCCGCACTCAGTCAGAATCACCCGGTCGTTTACCTCATCCGGGAATACGGGCTGCCCCTGCTTGCACCGGAGCAGGGTGTAATCAGTCACAGAGAGTCCTTCACCACACGCGTCGCGAAAGCGCTCAAGTGCTACATGCACATCAACGCCAACCATCAGCAGATCAACGCCCTCGACACCAAGCCGCGAGGCGGTCCTGATACAACACGAGCCACCAAGTGAGGCAAGCACAGTCGCCAGCACCTCGCGCGGCGCCGCCACATGCAGGAACACACCGGATGCGCCGATATCTTCCAACGATATCCGATCGGCAACGATGTACTTGCCGAGCACCGCAACGATATCCTGGCGGTTACCACTATCGGCTACGAGGTAGAAGTTCTCTCCCGACTCTGCAAATACTGTGAAAAGGCATTCAACTCGCCCCTGCGCCGTTAATGCAGCGGCAAGCGCTGACTCTCCAGCCGCAAGTCCGCGAAGGTCGTTCGAGAGACGATTGTTAAGGTAGCGCCGAGCATCCCGGCCCGAGGCCTTTATGCACACCGCATCTGCAAAGTGGTACCAGTAGAAACTCATCGAATTACAGTTGCTATTCGGGAGAGGCTATCCCACGACCAGAAGACCAGTACCGCTCGCCCTTTAATTCGTCGAATGTCGAGAAATGGATCTGTCCAAAAGCGAGAATCCTTCGAATTATCCCGGTTATCTCCCAGTAAGAGAACGTGGCCGGCCGGGATCGTAACGGGCCCGAAGTAGCCTTCTATCTTTCCGCCCTCACTCCAACGAGCATACGGCTCCGATAGTGGCTTGCCGTTGATCAACACCTGCGCCTGACGCACCTCAAGTGTTTCACCCGGCAGTCCGATCACACGTTTGATGATGTGAATACTGGAATCATCCTCACCTGGAGTATTCGGATCATCGGGGCGGGTGAAGACGACCACATCACCCCGCTTGGGCGAGTTCCACTCAACAGCAGTATCGGTCACAAATGGGAGACGAAGCCCGTACCAAAATTTTATCACAAGTATGAAATCCCCAACCTGAAGGGTCGGAATCATCGAACCGGAGGGGATCTTAAAGGGCTCAACAACGGTTACGCGAAGCGAAAACGCGATAGCGAATATAACGACAAGTGTCTTAAGAAATG
>JBIIYC010000051.1:0-16020 GCA_044347025.1 Bdellovibrionota bacterium | reverse complement strand
TTAAGGTGCTTCACCTGTGCATGGCAAACGTTCTGGTTATCCTCGGCGCCCGCTGCCTGTTTCACACTCTGCGCCGTTGAAACCCGCGCCCCCCTCTCGTCCCTTCCATGCTCAGACCCGTCGTGGTGGCCGCATAGTACCCAAAAGCCCCATTTCAAGGCTTTTATCGCTACGGAACAGTAAGCGTTCGCATCCAACCTTTCAGGCCCTCTGCAGAGGTGGGCATAAACGCCGTTTTGATTAAGGGTCCGTGGCCAGCCGCAGCAGCTGCGATGCACTCGGCCAAGTGGATGGGCATTTTGTGACACGCCCTTAAGCTGCGGTACAAGACTTACCTCTCTGCTTTTGATATAACCCGTGGAAATCGTACCCTAAGTTCCCCGCTATGAACGAGCCCACGCAACCCAGCACCCTCACCTCTTTTCGAACGCTCCTGAGAGCCTCGTGGCACGCAACGGTCGGCGACCGATTGCGACTCTTCGGCTTCGTCGTCCTCTATGTGCTCGCGTATAGCACGGACTTAGCAGTGCCGTGGGCTATCGCGTGGATCCTTGGGGTATTCGTACAAAAGGGTCTCACCCCTGAGGCGTTCGCGGAAGGGATACAAGGCATCGGCGTTTACGTCGCTCTTAAGATGGCAGCTGTAGCGTTTCATCACTTCGGTCGGTTCGTTCAGGGACTCTCAGGATACAATGCGCGATTCACAAAGCTTGAACAGGTGTTCACAGCCCTCATCAGCTTTCCCCTCAAATGGCACGTGCATCATCACACCGGTGAGAATTTGAGTAAGTTGCACCGCTCCGTTGGGGCTATCGAGGCGATCGTCGCTAACTATAGCTGGCAGATCATCGACGGTGTCATCCGCTTTTTCGGCGCGACGCTCCTCATATTTGCACTCGATGTCGAGGTCGCTATCACTGTGCTTGTTATGGGCTCTCTCACCGTACTGGTGATGATCCTCTTCAATTCGCGCCTTACTCGGAACATCCGAAAAAACAATCGTTTCTACGATCGGGTAAACCGAACGTGCGTCGACTACCTTTCAAACATTATCACCGTCAAAACACTCCGTCTTGAACTTCCAGCGATTTCATACCTTACCCGACAACGCGATGAAGGATTTCGCCTTCGGCGTAAGATCGCGAAGTATGAAGAGCTAAAGTGGGGCACGATCGCTGTTGGATATAGCCTCGTGATGGGCGCGTCACTCTACGTGTATTTCAACAACCAACGATATCTCGGTACAGCATTCGATATCGCCAAAGTATACGTGCTCCTCGACTACCTCAACCGGATATTTGCGGCCATCGGTTCCTTTACCGGGTATTACGGCGGAATCATTCAAGAGGCAACCGCGTACGAAGATGCTTCGAGCGTGTTGGATGAGTCGCAACCTCTCCTTGATCCGAACCGTCTCGGCAATCTTCCCCGAGACTGGTCGACCTTTACCTTGCGGGACGTGAGCTTCTCATACGGCGGAGACCTCCAGAATCTCAAGCGCGTTTCCGTACCTATCGTGCGGGGCGAAAAGGTGGCTCTCGTCGGACCCTCCGGCGGCGGAAAGTCAACGCTGCTCAAAGTGATGGCGGGCATGTTAGCTGTCCAAGAGGGCAACGCTACAACACCAGACGGCAGCACCTACTCGTTGGAGGACGTGGCTCAAGTTAGCCTCTTGGTCCCTCAGGAGCCCGAGATATTCTCGGAAACAGTTCGGTATAACCTGAGCTTCGGACAGAACTACTCCGATGGCGATTTACAGAAAGCGGTTGAAGTGTGTCGGATTGATCACCTCATTCAAAAATTAGCGCAGGGATGGGAGACGCAGCTTGAGGAAGCTGGTCTTAATATCTCGGTGGGCGAACGCCAGAGAATCGCGCTAGCGCGCGGAATTCTTCGTGTTCACGGTAAGGATATCCTCCTACTCGATGAGCCAACATCCAGCCTCGATCCAATGACCGAAAAGCAGATCTTCGCGGGAATACTCCACGAGTTTCGCGATCTGACCGTTATCACCGCCTGTCATCGCCTCGCACTCGTACCGCTCTTCGACAAGGTCATTTACGTCAAAGATGGCCGTATCGAAGAGGTAGGCACATTTCCAGAGCTACGTTCAGCAGGTCGCGGTTTCTCCGCCGCCTGGTCGGATTACGAGCGCACCGTGACCAGTGGTGATGGAGGTGCTGCTGCATGAACCTCCAACGACATCGCGCCCCGACTCGCTGTGTAGTACCGCAGCACCACATCATAGTAATCACGGTACCGTATGAGTCGGATTGACCGTAACGTCATACGCAGATTCTTTAGCTTGGCGGCCCCGTTCTTCCGCTCGGAGCTTCGCTATCAAGCGCTCGGTTTAGTCGCCCTCGTCTTAACGTTGTCACTTACCATCAACGGTATCGGCGTTATCATGAGCTACATTGGGCGCGACTTCATGACCGCCCTGCAAACAAAAGACTCCTCTTTGTTCCGCAGCAAGCTGCTGCAATACATCGGAGCATTCATCGTCGCCACTCCGATTGTTGTGTACTACTCGTACTCGGAGCAGCGATTGAGTCTCTTGTGGCGACGCTGGCTTAGTCATCGAATCCTTGCGCGATACTTCTCCGATCGCGCCTACTATCGCCTCAACCTAAAGGGCGATATCGACAATCCCGATCAACGTATTGAAGAGGATGTGCGCTCTTTTTGCGCGCAAAGCCTCACGTTCTGCCTGATCCTCTTCAACTCATCAGTGCAATTATTCCTCTACGTCTATGTGCTCTGGTCAATCTCGTGGAAGCTGCTCGTTGCTGCGTTCAGTTACGCAGCTATAGGGTCCGTCGTTACCTACTTCCTCGGTCGACCGCTGGTCGGGCTCAACTTTGCGCAGCTCAAGAAAGAAGCGGACTACCGCTATAAACTGATCAACATCCGAGATAGCGCCGAATCGATCGCTTTTTATGGTCGAGAGGTACAAGAGTTTACCCGCACACGGCAACGACTCAAGTCAGCTCTAAGCAATCTTCTGCAAGTAATTAATTGGAATCGAAATCTCCAATTTTTTACGACTGGATATAACTATATCCTTACCATTCTCCCCACGATCATCGTCGCACCACTCTTCTTCGACGGTCAGATCGAATTCGGCGCAGTTATTCAGGCAGGCGCCGCCTTCGGCTTTGTGATCAATGCCCTCTCTATCGTGGTGAATCACTTTGGAAACCTCAGTGTATTCGCGGCGGTCATTAACCGTCTCGGCTCATTCTCAGAAGCCCTGGATCGTGCACAGGAGCCCCTCTCACCGGGAGACCTTATCACGATTAAGCCAGGCGACAGCCTTGCGTTGAAGGGCGTCACAATCTGGACTCCGCGTCGAGAACAGGTACTGATTAAAAACCTCTCATTCGCCATGCAGAGCAACTCCTTGCTCATTACAGGACCAAGTGGTTCCGGGAAGAGTTCGATCCTTCGTGCAATAGCCGGGCTTTGGGATTCCGGAACTGGCACCATTATTCGTCCCGATCTCAAGCGAGCGCTCTTCCTCCCGCAGCGCCCCTACATGGTGCTCGGCTCTCTTCGTTCACAGCTGCTCTACGGCGTGTCACGAAAAGGATTACTCGATCGGGAGCTCACTGCTGTGCTCGACCAAGTGCGGCTTACTGAAATGTACCGGCGTGTCGGCGGTCTCGATGCCGTTCTCGATTGGCCGAATATTCTCGGCACCGGAGAGCAACAACGGCTTGCTTTTGCCCGACTACTCTTGATCAAACCGAACCTCGTTTTCCTCGATGAAGCGACGACCGCCATGGATCAAACAATCGAGCAGCTGCTCTACGAGTTCTTGCCCCGATGTGTCGGTCGATATGTCAGCACCGGAGATGCCGCAAACCTCGGCAAATTCCACGAGCACATTCTTACACTCCAAGGAGACGGCTCATGGCATTTCGAGTAATTCTCTTCTGCGCCCTACTCCTGAGCTACACACCGTGCGGTCATGCCCAAGACCGAGTGAAACAGCTTCTCTTCGATGACTGCGATGCAGCTCAAGCGGAATTCTCAAAGCTCGATTCAGACCAACAGCGCGCCCTCTCGGATTTTCTCGCTCGTGTGGTGGGCCTGAATACGCAATCACCATCGGCTCCTGAGGCGTTCGCAATGATTCCAGGTTCCCAACGCCCGGGGGATAGCTCGCTACTTACAAGCCCGAAGGGGGCAGATCTTATCCCCGGATCCTTGTGGCAGAACATGGACGCGAAACGGGAACTTAGGGGCAAACGCTGCGCGCTAGATCTCTTTCAGATCGCCGGGGCTTCGAGTCTTGATGCCATTCCCGCGCTTGTTCAAACGTACAGCGAGCAACCACTGAGCGATGAAATCGCAGTGGGAGTTGAGGAAACAGTGGCACTCATAGCAGAGCGTGCTCACAAGCAAGGCCTCAATCCTTCTCAGCAACAGGTGGAGTTAATACTTCCCCATCTGGTAAGCCCTCGTCCCCTGGTGGCTCAAAACGTGGTTCAGGAGTACCTGGTGTTGGTTGCCCCACACCTTATCCGTTTTATGGCAGATCGCCCGCAATCGGATGCGTCTCCGCTTTCAGCATATCTTCGGACGGTAGATCCCGACGGCGCGCGAAGCATGCGAACCTTCCTCGACCTGGTACCCACCCTCTCGAAACCACAGATTGAAACCCTTGCAGCGACCTTACCCCTCCCCGCCAAGGAGGTGCTTGGGCAGTTCGTCCCCGATCTTGTGAGACTTGCGGCCACATCGTCGTATATCGGAACATTCAGCACCATGCTTGGAGCGTCGTGCCTAAAGCTCGGAAGCCTCCGCCTCGATAACTCCACCGAAGCTCAACTTGTGCAGATTGCGGAGATCGTATCTCCGGGTTCCATCGAAGAGCCTGCAGCTCGATGCCTCGTCGCCTCAAGTCCTGCGCTCGCCCGAAGACTTCCAAGCCTTCTTGGGCCAACGCGCTCCTCAAGTCAGCAAGCCCTGGCCGTGATGCTATTGGACAACGCACATAAATTCCTCTCGGCCGAACAGCGCCTGCAGGTGTACACGCGACTTAAAGAGATCGCGGTCTCATCAACGGGAGACCTCGCAGCAGCATCAATGCAGGCCTTGGCTCTCTTTCCCGAGTCCAGAACCGATAGCTTTTCAGTCGCGTATCAAACACTGAAACGAGCCTTCGAAGTAAAAGACACCGTGGTCAAGGAGTCCTTGGTCCGAAGCAGTTTCAACCTTCTCTCTGCTCTTAAACTCGGGAAAGAGTCCACTCGGTTCGCTCCGTTTATTATCCGCGCACTTCAGAACAACATCGCACGAGATTCGGCAATTACTCTCTCCACGCAAGCCCCACAGATTGAATCTGAACTAGTAGGTCTCCTGAGCGCGCCACACAACCACACTGTTCAAGGAGCTGCGCTTGAGGCGCTTGCGGCTCGAAGCTCCATCAGCAAAAAAGCGATTCAGCCAATTCTCAATCTTTTGCGAGACCAAGACTTCCAACCTCGTGCCGAAGAGATTCTCACCCGCATTGGCTCGGCCGCCACTCCAGTCATCCGTCGCATGCTCCCCCGAGCAAGCGACGAGGTGCAAACATCCCTCCTTTCAACACTCGTCTTATTGGGTTCCACGACGAAGACCGAGGTATCTGAATTAACCACCGCTCTCGCCTCGACCAATTGCTCCCTATTGGCGCAACGCTCGCGGGTACTGTGCCAGCTTGATGCAGTGCATCGCTCTAGCACTGGTGACCCGAATGCACTACGAGCAACCTTGAATCGATGCCTTCCCTCCTTTACGGCTGAGACATTTAACTCACTCCTAGCTTGCATGCCACAGACCGTGGTCGGTGCGGCTGAGGGCACCAGCACGTTTTTTGCCGACTCAGCAAACGCGGACTCGGCACAACAGCTTCTTGAGATTTTGTTTGCGCCGAGCACGGCCCCGCTCGATCGCGATGGACTTATGACCGCTTTCCTTGCGAAAAGCTCCCCTATCGTCCAAGAAAAGCTTCTGGCACACGTCCACGGTGGCGGAGTGATCTCACCCTCCGCTCGTGCTGCCATCCGCGATACTGCGAATGCCGCCGAAAAAGACTCGCCTCTCTATTTTTCAGCTCTCCGGGCACTTGCCGCTACCGCTGACACCGAGTTCGACTGGCATGGATTTCTCAAGAAAGCGATTGAGACGGTAGGACATGGAGAGCATAGCGCTGAGGTGCGGGCGATTATCGCGCTTCTTCCAACCGAGGTAGTGCTGGCCGACGTCGTGCCAGCACTGGAGCAGGACAATGCCGATCGACTCGTTGGAGCGTGTATGATCGGGGCCAGCCTCGGCTCACGAGCCATCCCGATCGTGTCCAAGATATGGCACCTCCGTGAAAAACGCTCCCCGGCAGTTCGGTACGCTGCCATCCTGGCCCTCCTTGAGATCAATCCGCTGACGCCGGACATCAGCGACTACGTAGGGCGCATTTTGGTCAATCGATACTTCCCCTTGGCAACTACCCTCCCGATTACGTGGAACCAAACAGCGGCTGTTGTAGAGCTCAACAGGAGCACATTTGGGACCCTTCGGACCGTTCGCCTCGAACAACTCCTGTCGACCCGCAGATAGGCCGCGCAGCGGGGTGGATATCCTCATGAAAACCGGGGGTTAGGGATTACTTCCCGGGTCGGTTTGTGTATACTCGGGGCCACCCTTATTCACTGAGCAGCGTCGACCAACCGACTGGATCGGGGCGATGTTTCTGACGAGCACTGTCTCGTTGGTGCAATGCCGAACCGTTGCTCAGCAACATGTGTATACCAACGGTTTCATAGAGTGACGCTCGCTACAGTTCCCCTCTTCACCGGATTGAAGGCTCGATTGTCAAATTTCGGCCACAGTATTTTCTCACCACGATCAGAACCAGAGACCAAGGGGCCGTGGCGTCCCCAGGTACTCTCTCGGGAGGCGCTTGAGGAGCTAGCGCTACAACTTGCCGAGATGCACACCGACTCGGTCGGCAAAATCAGCTCGGCGCGAGTTTTGCGGAGCTATCGCTCGAATCGAGCAACCCTCAAACGAGTCTATCTTCGCCTAGCCGAAGCGGCGCACAAAGGCGAATCACTCACGGCGGGCGCTGAGTGGTTGCTCGATAACTACCATGTAGTTGAACGCCATGCGGCTCAGATTAAGAAATATCTTCCACGCAGCTTCTATCGCACACTTCCGAAACTGACACGGGGTGAGCTGCGAGGATTGCCGAGGGTGTACCACCTTGCTCTCGAATTCGTTGTGCACACCGATGGCGCGCTCGATCCACAGCTAGCCACTGCGTTCCTCTCAGCATACCAAACCAGACTTGAACTCTCCTCGGGCGAACTATGGGCGTTTCCCATCATGCTCCGACTCGCTTTGTTAGAGAGTTTGCGACGGTTAACCGTTGAGGCCGAACAGGAGCTCCTAGCCCGACGGGATGTGTTCTCACTGGTCGATCAGGTTCTCGGCGATGAGTCGCGAACCGGCACCGAAATTATGGTGGAGCTTGCCCGGCGTATCAGCGAACGTGAAAGCTTTCTACGGCATGGCGCGCTTGAACTCCTGAAGCGTCTACGCGGACGTGGTCGAAAAGCATTCATGGCTTTGCAATTCCTCGAAGAGAAGCTACGCGAACGTGGCCTCAATCCGGAAGATCTCCTGCGTGCCGAAGATCATCACCAAGCTGCGCGTCAGATCTCCGTCGGTAACACCCTTACGGCACTCACCGCGATCGATCAGATGAATTGGCGCGAATGGTTCGAAACGGTGAGCCTTGCTGACCGTGCCCTTCGTCAGGATCCGGCGGGTCTCTACCTCCAGAGCGATTTTACAACTCGCGATGCTATGCGACACGAGGTTGAACAGCTCGCTAAGCTGCTGAAACGGACAGACTCGCAGATAGCTTCAGTCACTGTGGATTGTGCTCAAGAGGCGGCGAATACCTGGACCGCCTCCGACGACCAATCGCTGGTTCAGAAACACGTCGGGCACTTTCTTCTCGGCGACGGCCGACTACAACTCGAATCGAAGCTTCAGGCAAAACCGAAACTTCACGTCCGGCTACAACGCTTGCTCATGCGACATGCCCTGGGCAGCTACTTAGGCGCGATCCTCGTTCTTACTGCGCTGTTGGCGGGGTACGTATGCCTACTCTCGGAGTGGGCAGAGGCTCCTGCGCTGCTTGTGGCGCTTACCCTCGCTATTACGATACTACCGGTATCCGAGCTCGCGTCGAGCCTTGTTCAGTATTTGGTCTCGCGCTGGGTGATCCCGCGCCCGCTGCCAAAGTTGAACAGCGACGGCCCAATTCCCGCTGATGCCAAGACCATCGTGGTGGTTCATTCGATCTTCAGCTCACCAACCTCTATCCAAAAAGCGATCGATGGGCTGGAAGTTCGCTTCCTCGCAAATGATGATGAATCTTTGCTGTTCGTATTGATGGCAGATCTTCCGGATGCTCGCGCCGAGCACAGTCCAGGCGACGAAGAGATTATTCGCGTCGCAGCCGAGGGCATCGAAACCCTTAACCGACGGCATGGACACCATGATACGAAGCGCTTCTTCCTTTTCTTCCGGTCACGTGTATGGAATCCAAGCGAAGGTGTTTGGATGGCGTGGGAGCGTAAACGCGGCAAGCTCGAAGAGCTGAATCGCCTCCTCCTCGGAGAGACGAACACAACGCTGCAACTTATCGTGGGAGATGCTGAACAGCTCAAAGGTGTCAAATACGTCATTACCCTCGACAGCGACTCGCAACTTTCGCGGGATGTTGCGAAGAAACTCATCGCAACGATCTCTCACCCGATGAATCGACCTCAGATCGACCCAGCGGTCAACCGTGTGACCAAGGGGTATGCGTTCATACAACCTCGAGTGACGATATCCCTCACCTCGGCGACTAATTCATTCTTCTCTCAACTCTTCTCGGGGCAGGCCGGCCTGGACCCATACACCAACGTGGTCTCAGAGGTGTACCAGGATCTTTTCGGAGAGGGCTCTTTCTGGGGCAAGGGCATTTACGACGTTCAGGCGTTCGAGCATGTGCTTCGCAATCGAGTTCCCGAAAACACACTACTCAGCCACGATCTCTTCGAGGGATCCTTTGCACGAGTGGCTCTCGCCTCTGACATTGAGCTCTATGACGACTTCCCATCACGGTACATGGCGTACTCGAAACGACTCCACCGTTGGGTTCGAGGCGATTGGCAGCTTCTCCCATGGTTACTGCCGAAAGTTCCGACCAGCAATGGTCGGCAGCGAAGCCAATTAACATGGCTTTCGTGGTGGAAGATGTTCGACAACCTCCGCCGCAGTCTGGTGCCCCCCGCATCACTCGCGGCCCTGATTGGTGGATGGCTGTTCCTTCCCGGAGGTCCGCTCGTATGGACCGTGGTCGTGCTGATCGTGATTTCATTCCCCGTCTTCACAGGGCTCGCAGCAGTGTTCGCGCTTCCATCGGTCGGCATCTCGATCGGCGGATTCTTGGGCGACGTGGGTCGGGATATCTGGCGAAGCTTTGTTCGCTCTGCAATGGCTGTTGCGTTCCTTCCCCATCAAGCAGCACTGATGCTGCACGCAATAGGGGTAACGCTCTATCGGGTACTCATCAGCAAGAAGCATCTGTTAGAATGGGAGCCGGCTGAGCGCTCTGAGCGCAGAAGCAAGAATGAACGTCGAGACTACCTCCGACTTTTCATCCCCATGATGGCGATCGTCATCACGGTAGCTACAATCGCCGCTTTGAACGATCCAACAACGCTGATCTACTCACTTCCCTTTATTGCCGTGTGGTTGAGTTCACCTTGGATAATGACCCTCGCTTCACGACCGGTGGGATTCGCTGCTGCAGCTCCAACCCGCTCCGAGGCGCGCTATTTACGAGGGGTGGCATTTGATACATGGAACTTCTTTCGTGATTACCTGCGGGAAGAGTACCACTATCTCATGCCCGACAACCTCCAGATGACTCCAAAAGAGGTCGTTGCGGAGCGAACCTCCCCGACAAACGTGTCTCTCTCAATTCTGAGCACTCAGTCAGCGTATGATTTAGGCTTCCTCCCCTTTCATGCTGCCATCGAAACGATGTCACGCATCATCGCGACGATCTCGGGCATGGAAAAATACCGAGGTCACCTCTTTAACTGGTATGCGATTCGAAACCTCGCACCGCTCAGTCCACGTTACATTTCAACGGTCGACAGCGGAAACATGCTCGGCCACTTTTACACACTCCTGACGGTATTCGAGGGAGCTGGAGACACCCCGGTGGTGACTCGCAATCACTTCGACGTACTTCGCGAGACAGTGGAGGATCTCCTCTCGGATCCACTCGTTCCAACCGATGCAGAGCTACGAAGAGATCTCTCCGCATTCCGGGATTCGCTCACCGTTGGCGCAACCGGAGATATCATATCACTGCTTACCACTGTCCTTTCCAAGGGGAGCGCTATCCGCGCTACCCTTGACACCCACTGTACCGGACTATCTCAACGCCCAGCAGCAAGCGTGCGTCTACCGATACTCATCGAGGACCTGTTGAAGGCAACAGAGATGCTGCCGTGGTTAGCACCACTTCAGGAGCTGGCAGCGACAGCTCGCACCCTTCAGTTAAAACACAACCCGGAATCGAATCCGGTCGAGACCCTCATGGTTCGCAGCATTCAACTGCTCCAAAAACTTGAGACCGCACCCCTCACCCTCGACGTACTTGCATCATACGGTGGAGAGCTCTCTCACCTCGTAGCAAATATTGGAGATAGCGCCCAAGGCACACCCGTGGCCGAGAGTATCAGCAAGCTTCAAGCAAAACTCGACGATGGGAACCGAACGGTCGGGCTACTAGAGTCTACGATCGCTCAGGCGATCGAACAGATAAAGAGGCTTATCGCCGAGATGGACTTCTCATTCCTATACGATGAGGGACGAAATCTCTTTACGATCGGCTTCAACTCCGAACATGCTCGCAAAGATCCGAGCTTCTACGATCTCCTTGCCTCAGAGGCCCGACTCCTCAGCTTCCTTGCTGTAGCTCGCGGAGAGGTTCCGCAGAAGCACTGGTTCTCTTTGGGACGTTCGCTTGCTAACACCCCGGGTGGCAAGGCTCTCATCTCGTGGAGCGGCACCATGTTCGAGTACTTAATGCCGTTCATCGTAATGAAGAACTTTCCAACTACAATCCTCGGACG
This sequence comes from Bdellovibrionota bacterium, assembly GCA_044347025.1. GTDB lineage: Bacteria > Bdellovibrionota_C > UBA2361 > UBA2361 > OMII01 > OMII01. The sequence continues at coordinate 4,825 of JBIIYC010000051.1, read as the reverse complement.
CACCGGCCGTGCCGTTGTTAACGCGCAGATCAATTACGGCTCTCGGCAATCCGCTCCGTGGGGAATCTCGGAATCTGCATACAGTGGTGTCGACTTCGAGAAAACCTACCAATATCGGGCGTTCGGCGTACCAGGACTCGGTCTTAAGCGAGGTCTCTCGGAAGATCTCGTGGTCTCTCCGTATTCGACCATGCTGGCGCTGTCATTTGCGCCTTCGATCGATTCGGCTATCCGTAATTTAAAGAGCCTTGAGTCAGAGGGCGCTCGCGGTCAGTACGGTTTCTATGAAGCGGTCGACTATACTCCTTCTCGCCATACCCGCGTTGAAGGCAAGCACATCGTTCAATCGTTCTTCGCACACCATCAAGGGATGTCGTTAGTGGCGATCAACAACGCCCTTAACAACGATATCATGTGCGAACGATTCCACGTACAGCCGGTCGTTCGTTCCGCAGAGCTGCTCCTCCATGAGCGTTTTCCAGAGCGAGTCGCTGCTATTATTCCCCATGAGCCAGAGTTGGAAACGATTCACCGCGAAGAGGCGGAGGTTGAAGCGCCTGGTCTTGAGATCGTTCCGTCAGCTCATACCGCAGCTCCGCGGGTGCGAATCCTCTCGAACGGGCGTTACAGCGTCGTTATCGATTCATCTGGAGGGGGATTCAGTAGCTTTGACAGAAACATCATGCTCTCGCGATGGAGAGAGGATCCGACTACAACTTCGTACGGATCGTTCTACTACATCCACGATTCGCGGCAGCAACGCACCTGGTCTGCAACCTATCAGCCTACTCGCGTTGATCCAGACTCGTACGAGGCTATCTTTAGCCCCGGACGCGCAGAGTTTAAACGCTTTGATGACAAGGTCTTCGTGCACACCGAGATCACGGTTGCCCCTGAAGATGACGTCGAGCTCCGCCGCATCACGGTAACTAATCTCGGTGACCGCGAACGCGAATTAGATATCGTGAGCTACGTCGAGCCGGCATTAAGTGAGCGTCGCGCAGATACCGCCCACCCTGCCTTCAACAAGCTTTTTGTTCGCTCGGAAGCACTTCCTGACTACGATGCTATCTTGTGTTCGCGCCGTCCACGCACGGATCACGAACAGGAGATCTTCTTCTTCCACCGAGTAACCCTTAGAACAAGCTACGCACCGGTGCGGCTATACACATCACGTGCAAGCTTTATCGGGCGGGGCCACACCACCGCTCAACCGCAGGCCCTTGAGCCGGGTGCCGTAGCGCTACAGGCCCACGATGGAAGCGTCGATCCACTCGCCTCTCTTGGCTGTACCGTTCGTCTCGAGCCTGGGCAGAGCGAAACGTTGGTGTTCGTGTCGGGTGCAACCCGTACCCGTCGTGAGGCTGAGACGCTTATCGAGCGCTACCAGGAGCTGATGCACGTAACCCGTGCGTTTGAGCTCTCGTGGAGCCGGGCGCAGGTCGAGCTTCGAAATCACGCGTATTCTGCCAGCCAAGCCGATCTATTCCACAAGCTCGCTGGGTGCCTCATTTACAACGAGGAGTCGGTTCGAGGAGAACCTCAGACCATTCAGGAGAACCGCTTGAGCCAATCCGGACTCTGGCGTTTCGGTATATCGGGAGATCTCCCGATCGTGCTCGTAAAGGTCAACGACTCTCGACAAACAAAGATAGTTCAAGAGCTCTTGCTCGCACACCATTTCTTGCGTGAGAGGACTCTCGAATTCGATCTCGTTATTCTCCACCGCAGTCCAGGTACCTACATGCAACACCTCGCTGAGGATCTTGAGTACACGGTTCGACTCAGTCCAGCTGGTGGTCTGATCGACAAGCGAGGAGGTGTGTTCCTTCGCTCCTCAAGTCAGATATCCGAGGCTGAAGCTGCACTCCTTGAGACGGTGGCACGAGTCGTCGTTGATTGCGAGATTGGCGGCCTCTCGGAAACCTTGCGAACGCCGGCATTCGAGCAGGTTGTCGAGCACTCGAAGGGTAGACGTATCCCGCGCTCACAAAAGGCCCTCCCTGAGGCGCCGCTTCTTATCGAAACCAATCCGATAGGAGGCTTCTCTCCGACAACCAACCACTATCACCTTCCCGCGGTCGGCGCGAAGCGTCCCCCACTACCGTGGTCGAACGTTATCTCCAACCCGCATTTCGGCTTTATCGTCACTGAATCGGGTGGTGGATACACATGGTCCGAAAACAGCCGTGAGAATCGACTCACAACCTGGTCGAACGATCCGGTTCTCGACACTCCAAGTGAGGTCGTCTACGTGCGTAAGGCCGAAACGGGTGAATACTGGTCGCTGACCCCTGCTCCAGCCGGTGATGGCCTCGAGTACGGAGTAGAGCACGGATTCGGCAAGTCCTCGTTCGCGACAAACAACAGCGGAGTCGAGAGCACGATGCTCATCTCGGGCTCCATGAAAGAGAAGGTGAAATGGTACTCAATTACCCTCTCCAATCAGGAGCTGCAGGACCAGAAGCTTGAACTCTTTTTCTATTGCGACCTGGTGCTTGGAGTAACCCGAGATGATTCCTATCGCTACGTTACCTCATCGTTTGACCTCACCTCGCAGCTGCTCTGCGCGCACAACTACTATAACAATGAGTTCGCAGGACGTGTGGTGGCGGTTGGCGCAAGTGAGCCGATCGTAAGCTACACAGCTTCGCGTCTTGAGTTCCTCGGACGAAATGGAGATCTGAGCTCTCCTGAAATGCTGGAGCGCGGCACGAGTGCTGCGTTCCTCTCGGCGAAATCTCGTCCGGTCCGACTCTCTTCGCGTACCGGCTCAGGATTCGACCAGGCAACCGCGTTACAGATTAGTGTTGTGTTAAAGCCACGTGAAGAGAAACACATTCTCTTCTTCATATCGGAGCACGCCAACATGGATTCCGTGCGCCGGGAGGCTCCGAAGTTCAAGAGCCACCAGATGCAACGGGTAGAGCTGCAGGGTGTCGAGTCGTTTTGGCTCGATCATCTTTCGTCGATTCACGTGCAAACGCCAAGCGAGCCATTCAACATCATGATGAATGGCTGGCTCCTCTACCAAACGATCTCCTGCCGACTGTTCGGTCGGAGCGCGTTCTACCAGAGCGGTGGCGCCCTTGGTTTCCGAGATCAGCTGCAGGATTCCCTGTCGCTCCTCGCTATTCGCCCCGACCTGGTGCGTTCACAGATCCTGCTCCATGCCGCCCACCAATTCAAAGAGGGAGACGTGCAGCATTGGTGGCATCCACCAACGGGTCGTGGTGTTCGAACTCGAATATCAGACGACCTTCTGTGGCTCCCCTATGCCGTAAGCCGCTACATTGAGGCTACAGGAGATCACTCGATCCTTTCCGAGCGAGTTTCGTTTCTCCATGGAGCACCGCTTGCAGAGGGCCAGATGGAGACCTACTTCATCCCTGACCGTAACTCTGAAGAGGGAACGATCTTGGAGCACTGCCTGCGCACCTTCCGGGTAACAGAGGCGGTAGGCCGTCACGGTCTCCCACTCATCGGCGCCGGCGATTGGAACGACGGCATGAACGAAGTCGGTCGTGAGGGCAAGGGCGAGAGCGTTTGGCTTGCCTGGTTCCAAGCCGAAGTCATCCGCCGTTTTGCGCCAATCCTTGAGACGCACGGCGAAGCCGATACAGCGAAAAAGCTTCGTGAACATGCAACCGCCCTTGTGCATGCCGCTGAACACGAAGCATGGGATGGTAAGTGGTATCGACGAGCGTTCTATGACGATGGAACTCCGCTCGGAAGCGCAAACTCAGACGAGTGCAAGATCGACTCTCTCTGCCAATCATGGGCTGTTATTAGCCAAGCCGCTCAAGGAGAGAGAGCCAATACTGCGATGCAATCCGTGATGGATCATCTTGTCGATCGTGAGGGTAAGGTTATTAAACTCCTTACGCCCCCGTTTGACAGAACCCCGAAGAATCCGGGCTACATAAAAGGGTATCCACCGGGAGTGCGCGAGAACGGAGGCCAGTACACCCATGCAGCAGCGTGGGTTGTCATCGCCACAGCTCTGCAAGGTCGAGGCACAGAGGCGTTTGATCTCTTCAATTTGATTAACCCGATTAACGCCACAGCGGGGACTCGGGGTATATCAACGTATCAGGCCGAACCGTACGTCATGTGTGGTGACGTATACTCTGAATCGCCCCTCAGAGGGCGCGCAGGATGGAGCTGGTATACCGGTTCCGCAGGGTGGCTCTATCAGGCAGGTCTTGAGTTCATCCTTGGCATCACGGTACACCCCCTCTCCTTCACAGTAGAGCCGTGTATTCCGGCCTCATGGGAACGGGTCAACGTTACCTACCGCCGAGGAGAGCGCACGTTCAAAATCCAGATCGTCAATGACGAAGGTGTTGAACGCGGCGTACGCTCTGTCGAGGTAAATGGCGTCGTAAGTACCGATCGAGTGATACCGTACGAAGCTCCGTCTTACGGGGATGAGATCGTAGTAAGAGTCATCCTTGGACGGTAAAAAAGCAGGCGAAGAATGGTGATCGGGAGGGTCGGCGTGTCGCCGACCGTCGGTCGCGGATACGGATTAGGCCATCGGCCACAAGCCCCATGCGTTCGCGATAGTGCCGGCCGGCAACATGCCGGCCCTCCCACGATCATGGATATTCAGATGGTTCGGATTGATTGAGGGGTGAAGCCGAAATTGCCTACGGCCCATGTCGATATTCGTTATCGGTAACGACCGGTCGACGCCGTGGTTACTATCCATCAGCAACGATATCACTTCCCCGAAACAGCATGACCTGATACTCAAAATCAAGGTGTCGGTCCCCATCAGTTGTTACCTCACGAAGGCCTACGATCGCAGAGGGCTTATCGG
>JBIIYC010000190.1:0-4944 GCA_044347025.1 Bdellovibrionota bacterium | reverse complement strand
TTATGGAGCCGCGCAGGCATGGTGTTTTGGGATCAGCGCAGCACGGACCGATTGGGTTTGTTTGGTCGCTTCTGATAGTGCTGTGGCCCCAGCGTGGGCAAGTAGTATTATCAGGTCCGTAGTCCCGGATAAGCAGATCTACATTGGTGACTATTCGCAAACCAAACAGTCAGGTGTCTGGCCAGAGGTGGAGAGGAGAATTGATGAGCGGCGTTTCGCTGAATTTGGGAGAATTGACTTTCGGTGCGCGGTACTGAACAGGGGTTTTATATCGGATATCATACAACGCTATTTCCACGGCAAATACTGTAGCGATTCGGAGCTCGATATTCTCGTATACGATCGTCTCAAGGAGCCTGTGGTCAAGATTCCGGGGATGGCTGTATACAACCATTACCCAACATCAACGTGGCAGGCATTAAAGAGAAAGTTTCGGCATGGTATGGGATGTGGTCGAATTGAAAGGGAGTCCGGTTGCAACATCTCAGGCGAGGGAAAGTTGCTTGCACTTCTTCGGCAATTCCTACCTAATCGTGCGGCAGCATCGACAGATATCGGAATGGGTGTCTTGACTAAGGTCGCCAGTGGCTGTGCAAAGTTTACATACAATCTTGGCATGCTCCTAGGATATTTGGCGCCTGCGCGGGTGGTTCATCTAGTCCAGTACAAATTTTATTTTGATGACAAATGCGAAAGGCTCTTTGAGTAAAGCAACGCTTGCCATTTAGGCGTACCATTCGGGTTACCAAGTTCGATCTAACGGAGCTACTTCATTACTCAGTCGTGATTACTTGCTCCACGCTTTCTGAAAAGGATGGGACGATCGATCGCTTTTTCGTAAATGGCTGAACTGTAGTAGCGGGCGGATACTTGTTCCGCTGAGATGGGTCGAGCGAGGGTCGATATGAGAGGGCCGTAGCTTCACGCGATGGTTTCAAGGGCGCAAAGAGAGCGTGGAAGGGCGAGCTAAGTTACCAAAAATTGCGCAAGACAGGCACTCCTGCCTTTTCGTCCAAAGGAAGCGGTTTTTACAGGTCATCAGGGGACGGTTTGAGGGAGTCGTAAGAGGAGAGGTCATCGTCATGTGTGTATTTGGTTTGAGTTTGTGTGGGTAAAAACAAAAAGAGCGGTACACTGCTACCGATCACAAAAACCTCTCAATTGAGTTCTCTACCCGTATGGAGCAGACACTGAAGAGCTACAAGGCTCAGCGCATCCGCCGATGTGTGGAAAGAGGCAACTATAGGGGATGGGGAGTTGGTATCAAAGTTTTGGCGGTAACTGCTGGGGGTTCTCACCTTCGTTGGGCTAGAACCGCCGCTCTATTCCTTCCGATAGAGCGCTTCTTCGAGTTGGTTTTGGAGCATGGCTGGGCGAATCTGTTCGAATCAGCTTCTTCAGAGTAGCCAGGCTACTATTACCAAATGTGATTTTGTCCCCACGCCTGAGAGGTAACTTTGGTAACAGCTCCCTGACCGGTTTTGTAGATGAGACGTATCACATCATCTACCTCGGCTGGTGATTCAACTCGAACTTCCATTTCAAAATCCGATTGACCGAGCGTCCTTCCAATCCAGACAACGCTTGGGTGCCGGCTCGCCGCAACGGAGAGTCGCTCAAACGCCTCGGCTCCAAATCCCTTGGTTGAGATGAAGAGAAGGTGAGACTCTTGGTGCACTGTTCGGCTGTCGCAGGAGTTCCCGAATCCTACGATGACACCACTTGCGAGTAATTTTTGCAGACGATAGCCAACAGTGGATGCGGCGATTCCCGTAACCTGAGCGATTTTACGAGTCGACGCGACCGGATCGCGCCTCAGCTCATGCAAGATATCCCAATCAACTTTATCGAGAGGGACTTCCTCAACACCAGCTCGGTAGCTGAATGATTTTCGTGGCCCAGTCCCTGTATGCGCAGCCCATGGCACAAAAAATTGAATCGATGATATCACCGAGATGGTTTTCTCTCTGACGATGCCAGGGCATTCCCGATCCAACTCTGCAAAGATCTCCTCAAGTCGGGCCAAAGACGGTGCCCGAAGAGACATACCGAATTGGTAGTACCCGAGGAGCGCAGAAAACCAATGCACATCCGGTCTCTTCGCTATGTAGTCGATCAACTTTTGGGTCGCGGCCTCATCCGATGAGTTTGTCGAGAAGTACACTCGGAATGGTGTCTGCCCCTGACGATATGGATCCGTGAAACACACCGGCTGGAGTTTCAGATAGTGCTTGAGGCGGTCTATCGAATAGTGCACCGTATCACCTCTTACTTTAAGCTTTTTTGCTACCTCTGAGACTGTGAGGCGCGCATTCCACGCGAGCTCCGCTAGTACTCGAGACTGAATCGGTGACAACTTTTTCATCGGGCCCCCTACTAAATCCCACATCGCTCATGCCGTAGCGATAACTGCTCGAACATAACTGCCGGTCGGTGGGTTGTGTGAATTCTGGCAAAGGAGAGCAGGTTTGCAAACTCCTTGTCTCCCGTCCTAGATGACAATCCGGTTTTCCGATAAACAGGGTCTCCACCCAAAAGCGCTCAGGGCCCTATAGATTCCACTCGCGGCGAGCGATTCGAATCTGTAGGAAATAGCTCTTTATGGGCAGAGTCACACGCAATTGCATCGACGTTCGGTCGCTAATCTCTTACTTACAAAGGAAGAATGAGTACAATCACGCCCATGATCGACCCATCATCGCAGATGCTCTTCCCCTTCGCTGAATCGAAGCCTGTGTCGCCGAAGCCTCCACTTGTTCCGGCGAAAACACTCTACGAGTCGGTGCGCATTGATAATGCTTCCCTCCCGCACAATCAACGAGTAGTGATAAAGGATCCAGCCTGCAAGTTCTGTGAAGATAGGTTCGCCAACCTTACAGCCCATGGGCAGGCTAGGCTCCTTGCTGATGTAGCTCTCAAGCTTCAAGAAAATCTCTCCATGGGAACAAAGCCACCGCTTCTCCTATCCGCTCTGCGCGCGAAACTCGGACTGCCTAACGACGCTGTTATCTCGCACGAAGTAGCGACAACATTCTTTCTCGATTTCCCTCCGACCCAAATGGGGCTCTTTCTCTCTCGAGAGATCCGTCAGCCAGACATTAGAGGCTTTGTACTTGAGCGATTCTTTGACGAACTGCGAACGCAACTTCCCGCCGTTTCCTTTACCCTTGCACACCTGTACACCGGCGGATTTTACGGACTCCTTACCGCTCGAGGAGGACGGGATAAGGAACATCGGGCGCAGCTTCAAGCGATTGGACAGATCCTGGGCCACACACCAATTGCTGAGCTTACCTACTACGTGAACGATCAACAGCTGAGTAAGCGATTTGCCGGCAAGTTCTCTGGAACAGCCGCTCGCAAGGCTGCCGTACTCACCAACTTCGCTTGTGGATTGAAGGAAAACGAGGAGGGCTTTGTTGTTCCGATGTCGATCGGAAAGCGCTTCGATGAGGTCATCTTCATTGACGACGAGGATAAGAACCTCAAACAAGTCCTACGATGCCTTATTCGAGGAGTTTGCACTCACGTTTTCGACAAGATAGGATGGGTATATCGCACGCCCGAGATGGAGACACTCCTCAACGATCGGGCCGATGCCCTTACAGAGAAAGAATTTTCGGCTAACAAAGTTGCAAGAACGGGAGAGCTCTCATTTTGGCGGTCTCTTGTCGACAATCTTCTCTCCGAATACACCCGCCACACTGGCGAATACCAAGATCGCGAAAAGCTAATAGCTGATCTCATCGCGGAAAAGCGGTGGATGCCCGATGCGATAAAGGTCTACGATGGTCGGTCAGTTGGCATTGAGCAATCGATTCAAACCTTGCGCACCATCTTTGAAGGCAACGAGCCGATTGTCATGGGCTCGAAACGCTCCGTCGTATTCAACGATATCGACCGAACGATCCTAGCCGTGGATGCCAAGTTCTACGTGATCGATAAGACGAATCCTACTGGCGAAGCCGTTCTCATATTTAGCCAAGAGGACTTTGCGCGTGAGCAGAGCGAGGCAGTCTGGATAGCCACTGCCGCGGAACAATCAGGAATAGCGCCCGAGAACCTTGAAGTTAGCTGGACGCACTTTCGCGACGAGGAGCAAATTGAGATCGACCATCTTGTCGCCTACTACAAGGGACAGATAACTAAGAATCCGCACAGCCTCTAACGGACCCTATCTGAGATTGCAACCACTACTCTCCCCGTTCGCATCCGCCGAATCAGCCCATCATTCTCAAGTCGACGTACCGCTTTTTCGACGCGCTCAACCTCGGCGTTAACATGCTTCTGGATTTCTGAAACGGCGACACCCCGTTTGCTCGCTACCACTATCTTTAAGATTGTCGCTGCAATTTGCCGATCCGATCCCTCAAACTTCGACTGCTTGGTATGGTGCTTACTCTGCGCATTAATCCCAGGCCTTGCACGTTTGAGGGCGACTCCGAAATCCATGAGGGCATAGAACCAGTCTCTGCAGCGCTTGGTATCCATGGTGTCGTGAATGAGTTGCATAAGCTCTCGATCAGAAACCTTTGTGCGGCCTGAACAAAATCCATAGAGATAGACCGAGCGGATATTTGTCTCGATCATGGGGGTAGGCTTTTCGAATGCAAAGACGGAAACAGCCGCTGCCGTGTAGTGCCCTAGACCCGGTAAGGCAATAAGCTCATCAAAGCTGTTCGGCATCTTTCCACCATACTCCTCATGAACGGCTATTGCGGCTCGGTGAAGGTTTCTGGCTCGCCGGTAGTATCCAAGCCCTTCCCACGCCTTTAACACATCGGCTTGCGAGGCGTTTGCGAGCGCTTTGATAGTGGGGAACGCTTTCAAAAACGTTGGATACCGCTCTTCGACCCGCGAGGTCTGGGTCTGTTGGAGCATTATCTCGCTCACCAATATCTTGTACGGATCGCGGGTCTCTCGCCATGCGAACGGGCGTCGGTT
>JBIIYC010000189.1:0-4952 GCA_044347025.1 Bdellovibrionota bacterium | reverse complement strand
TTTGCTGAGGTACTCAGAGAGCATCTGCGGTGGGACGCCAAGCTGCGCAAGCTCAACTCGGAGAAGCCCCGCGCCCAGTTGTGTACGATTCGAGGAGTGAATCTGGCGACGCCACAGGCCGTCCATAGCTTCGATCGCCCTGAGACCAAGGCCGATTAAGATTACAACCGGACTGGAATTAACGCTTAATGAGAAGCGTACGGATGCCGAGATTTCAACTTCGGTGGGCACACACCGTCCGCAAAATTTGACGGTCGCGAGATCCATGCCTGTTTGACACAACCCCAGACACGCAACGAATCGCTGCACGAGATACTCAAGAAGCGCGGTGGACGTACGAGAACGCTCGCCTATCGGCGCGATCTCTTGAGCAATCGCGCGAGCTGATTGCTGGTCGAGCGCGATAACCGCAGGCTCCCCACCGATAAGAACTTGAAAGCAGATCGTCTGAGAATCTGGAAGCACAAGGGTCGGCTTAATTTCACCAACTCGCAGATCGCACCCTATGGATGAGAGCATCGGAGCCCATCGACTCGAGAACCCGGGGAACCACTTCTCCGGGTGACATCGCAGAAATCCACTGGAGAACCTCGCCTCAAGAGGGCTCACTGAACGCAGCGTCCGCCTGGGATCCCAGATCTCAACATCATTAACCGAATCTACTGATGCTTGTCCTTGGTCATTCACCGGGTCGTACCTTCTTGCTACTCGATTACTCCGCCATTCAATTGCTCGATACGGGCATCTACTTCGTCAAGGCGCTCTTGCGCTCGATGGAGGTCCGTCTCTGCTTCAACGCGCTCTTCCGAGAGGCGTTTGATAGTCGCTTTGAGCCTCGCTCGATGTGCAGCCTCAACTTGATTGCGGGCCGTGCTACCCGTAAGTGGCGACCGACCACGTGCTGCTGCTTCGAACGCGAACGTAGCCACCTCAAGGTCACTCTCGAGTTCACGCAGTCGAATCATACGGCGCTCCACCTCTGCAACAACCCGCTCCCGATACTGTTCCAGCTCTTCGCGAGTTTCATCCACATTACGCGCCCTCCTCAAGGGCAAAGCGCAACATCGTTCCGGCATATGGCAATCGAACATCGAGATCGAGGGCGAGCAGCTCCTCTGCAGCGGCCCGTAACTGCGGGCCACGGGCTTCGTCGATCGCAACGTACTCCGGAGCATCACCCCCATCAAGAAGCACTGCAATCGCAACAAACGCGCGGTCTCGTGGGTTTAACGCCATGAACAGAGAGCTCTTTTTCATTCCAGATCCTCCCGCTCGGTCTCATTGTTTGTCACGCTTCTTCGACGAGAGCCCCCCTTCGATACAGAAGAGGTATCTCGCTTGATCCCCGTAAACTGCCCTACGATGTATCCAGCGAGGCCAGCTAGCCCGGCTCCCACCACCGAGAAGATCACAAAAACAAGAGCTAGCCCGTTGTACTCCGCCGCCGGGACATGCCAATAACGGAGGAAGGGAACGAGGCCCTGTTGACCGCCCGGACCCGGCGTCGCAGGTGTCACTCCCAGCGATGGTGCGTCAACAATTGAGACAAACACATCGTCCGCGCTGACCCCAACCACGGAGTGCGTGATGATGTCGCGAACCTCCGCATCCTGTAGAGGCCCGCCTACCCGGCGCTGAACGATAACGGACACCGCCGGTTTGCCTCGACCTCCCAACGCATGCTGCTGCACCACAACACTGGCACTCGCGATATCAGAACGCGCTTTAAGGAGATCTTCGACCTGCGCAGCGAGCGCGCGGTCAAGACGAAGAGCCTCCACCTCACGCGAGCTTGGAATAATCCCGCTCGCCGCCGTCATCTCTTCGAATGTCGGTTTTTTTTCAGGCGGTAAACCGAGGCGATTAAGGATCGTGGCAGCTTCGGCGAAACTACTCGAGCCCACATGCACCGAATAGCGCGCTCCACTACCACGCCCCTTGCTCACGTGCCCCGAGATTCCGCGCTCCTGGAGCACCGCGATAATCTCGTTCGCGTCACGCTGTGCGAGATCGTCAGCTACCGGCGTTGAGCCACACCCAACTGCCGTCACCAGTACCAGAACCGAGCATGTCAGAGCCGTTAGCCGTTGCACGAGCGATCTCCTTGGTTAAAAGTCGCCGGATGGCACAATCGTCACCAAGAACTCCACATCACCAAAGCGCAACCAATCTCCGTGCTGCACCTCAATAATGCCGTCCTCGCGTCGATACTGAGAATCTCCTCGAGACCGAACAAATGTTCCACGGTCACTCATCAGATCCTGAACCATCATGCCGCGATCCGTTATGGACATGAGCGCATGCGGTGTCGAGATGCTCTGATCTTCAAGGATGAGGTCCGTATCCCGAATATTGGAGCCCGTGATAAAGAAACGCCCTCCTCGCAACTCAATGGCACGACCATCTGGATTTTCAAAACTTACCAACCAACCAAACAGCCGTCCTGACTGAATCTTGCCCGCGCGCGGACCACCCCCACTGTGAGGACGTCGAGACTCCTGTCGCTCCTCACGGTGACGAGTGTCCTGCTCCTCTCGTACTGGCTGCCTCTGTGCATGCTGCTGGTGCTGTTGCTGATGCTGCGGCTTCTGCCCACCACCATTGCTCTGCTGCGGCTTATGGCCACCCGACGAACGCCCCTGATCTCCACCTGCCCGTGGCTGGTTCTGGTGCGACTGTTGCGGCCGATCGCGGCGAGGCTGCTCTTCCCGTGCAGGTCGCGCCTCTTGACGAGGCGGTTGCTGAGGCTGCGCCACTTTTGGTCGCATCGGTTGATTGTTTGATTGGCTCTGCTTCGGCACCGGAGCCGGCTCGCGCTGCGGTCGTGGCGCCTGCTTCGGCTGCTGCTGAGGCACCTGCGGTCGCACGGGTTGCTCCTGACGAGCCTCTACGGGTGCTGGCTTGGGTGCGACAGGAGCTCGCTGTACCGGAACTGGTGGCGGCTCATCTACAATAGGATCATCAAGAAAGTCGAGCGGATCGAGATCGGGCTCTGGAGCTGCCGCACGTTGTGCAGCCGGCTCTGGCTTTTTCACCACCGGCTCGTCAAACCCAGGTTCGTCGAAGAGATCGAGGTCAAAGTCCTCATGCTCGTCGAGCACACCGCCTGAGGCGGCAACGGTTACCGCAGGCTCCTTCACCGGCGCACTCACTGGCGCAGCGCCCTGACCATCTCCGGAATCGAGATCTTGCAAATATGCGCCGAGAGGATCAAATCCATCATCGTTGGTTCCGCCAAAATCAGATTCGTCTCCCCCACCGAGGACGTCCGCGGGTGGCGGAGTAGATTTTGCCGAAGCGGTCGCACCAGCCACAATATCAGCCACTTCATCCGCGGACGCTGTCACTGTCTTTTGGCGCACTCGCCCAGCAGCGCCCTGCCCATCACCATCCGCGCCCTTCCCAGCGGCTTCGAGGGTCGCATTACAGATGCGACATCGCGATGCGCTCGCTGGCACCAAGCTCCGACATGTCGGACAACGCACAAAGGTCAATTCACTCGTCTCACTCGCCATAGCTCCCCTCCATTACGAAAATTCCTGTACCTAACAATACCCGTTCATTACCACCGCAAACCTGATAGCAGCATACTCCCGACAACTCCAATCAGTCCCAACAGTCCGACCCCGGCTAGCACCATTGCGATCCGCCCGATCGGAGTCAGCCCCGTAAACATGGCGATGAGGTTTCCCCGCATCCCTCGCTGTTGCTGAAGCCCCTGCAGCCCCTCGGACTGCATGTTAAACCACGTCGTTGTGCGTCGCTCACGTGGCACCCTCGGGACCGAGCCATGCATAGCAGCCGCCGCCCCACCGTCTGACTTCGAAAATGAGCTCACCGAACCTGCCGCCGCTTTGAAGCGCTCCTCGTGCTCCTGATTGAAACAGAGCGCTACTGAGGTTCCCGCACCAAAGTCGAGGACCAGCGGTCGATCGGCGGTTTCATATGACTGGCTGTTGTGTAGCACGCCGTCGTCAAATCCCGTGCCATTGGTGCTGGTATCTGTAATACGAACGATACCCGAGACTGCAACATGCACCGCACAATGGCGCCGGGACACGTGCGGGGCTCCGATCCAAAAATCACTTGAGGGGTCCCGTCCCACCACGACATCGCTCCCCTTTCGCAGCACTAGGCGCGAAGGACGCGCCACCTCAGAGAGAGAGATCAGGGCTGGGTACATTTTATCGACTTCCTGAGCCGTTACCTGATGCGCACTGGCACCGCCAACGATCTGCTCCTCGGAAACGACTCCGACGATAGTTGCGTTTCGTCCGAGCCGTATCGGCACACCCGGCGCCACGTTGACCCGACTAGATACCTGCTTCTCTGCAACAAAGGTGCCGTTGGTCGAACCGAGGTCCTCAACCCAAAACTGCCCCGATTCGTATCCGATTCGAGCATGTTGCATAGAAACGGTGGCAAGGTCGAGACGAACGCCACTCTGCCGCGATCGGCCGATTACAACCGGCTGATCCGGAGGAAACGAGATCACCGCTCGTGTTGGCGATTGGACAAACACGGCCGGAAAGTTCGGCACTCTGTCGCTCCACGCCCGACGCAAGATTCGAACACCTGCTCGATCAAGCGGCTCGTTCTCTCGAATAATAAGATCAAGATCCAGAGCGACAATGGAGAATGCGACAACGCCGATGTCGACACTCGCCACACCATCAAACGATCCGCCACGAAAGATCGGTGTAACTCCCGCATCTACGGCTGCCGGCGATATCGTAAATCTGCGCCCAACCTGTCGGGTGATATCAAGGCTGTATCCTAGGGTCGCCATCTCGCCAACGATCACATGCGCCGAATCGTCGGAACCAATGGTGAGATATGGCCGACGCACGAAGACCGTTTCGGTCGACGGCGAATCCCCCTGAAATGTTATATCGACGACAAACACGCGCTGTACGCTTCCCCTCGTGGTACACTGGTTCGTGAGTGAGCCG
>JBIIYC010000187.1:0-4970 GCA_044347025.1 Bdellovibrionota bacterium | reverse complement strand
TCGCTCTATCTCCTGCTATCGATCTACAATTCTCTCTACAATCAACGTCAGCCCAGGGCCGGCTTTGAGCACGCGAACCCGCTCCCCCTTCTGGACGATCCCCTTCTTCGCGGTTGCGCGCCACAGCTCTCCTCGGACCAACACCAAGCCAGACGAGGTAAAAGTCTCGGTTGCTTCGCCCTCTAGCCCGATGGTCCCCGTGGGGTCCTCAGACACAGCACGGTTCGATTGAGCGATCAGGAGCACAGCCCCTCCCACCAAAAGCACCACCCCCGCCGCAATCATCCATGCCATACGTTTCCGCCACCACCGAATACGGTTTGGAGACTATGCCACTTTCAGGGGGCGCGGGGAACGGTTCGTTCGAACCATCCTCAGACTACCCACCGCCCGGGGAAACCCAACGATATCAGGAACCTTGCATTACGTAAGGTTTGCCTGGAGAAGTGCCCAAAATTCGCGTTTCGCCGCAATATTCTCCGCAATGGTCGGCAACGAGTGACTATAGAGTACGACTCCCGTGTTGGAGGTCACCACCGTGCCGTGAGCGGCTTGGCTGCCGAGAACAATAGACAGGCGTGCGCGACCCGAGTCGACCGCCATGCGAATCGATTCCGCAGACGCCGATAGCGGCAACACGATAGTTGCGCACCGATCCCTCTCAACCTTGAGTCCCTTCGTGCAGATTGCGTTGATAAGTTCAGCCTGCACATCGTTAAGCCGTTCGGCGTCGAGCACTACAACGAAGAGGCACGCCGCCATCGGCTCCTCTGCGGGCCGCGAGGTCCGCGCCACGATCTCATCCGTCGGGATACCATACGGATAGAGAGCTCGGACCTTATCGAGGAAGGCGGCGATATTGAGCGGCTCAGATGACATGCCCGAGACGGTACCATACTACCACCAGAAGCGCGAGCAGCTTGCTTTTTTAGCCCGAATTAGTGCAGTTCGCGCGAGGCTTGACGAGCGTCGGCGCCGAGGCTCCTCATGATGGAATCCACTATCGCCCGCGCGATGCGCCCTTTCTTGGCGGTATCGATATGAGATACGGAACCGTCCTTTGCGACGATCCAGACCTGATTTGTATCTCGATCAAACGCATCGTGCGCACGATTTCCGACAATTATATCGGCGCTCTTTCGCTCAAGTTTGCGCTGAGCCTCGGCAACCACCTGCTCAGGAGTTCCTGTTTCAACCGCAAAGCCGGCCAGAAATGGCTTCGGGGATGCGCCGCGACGGCTTCCCAACGAGAGCAAAATATCTTCGTTACACACCAGGGAAATCCCGGCTCCAGATGTCGATTTCTTCATTTTTTCCGAAGCGACCTCGCTCGGGCGATAGTCTGCGACGGCCGCCGCCATGATGATGATATCGGGCCGAGCATATTCGACAGCATTAAAGGCTCGGCTCTGTATTTCATGAGACATCTGCTCAGCCGATGTTACGGCTATGGTCTCGACTTGATTAGAAACCGCCAGCGGTATGTTGAGCGGTCCATGAACAAGCGTAACTGAGGCTCCGCGACGAAATGCCTCGTTTGCTAGGGCGAGCCCCATCTTACCTGACGAGCGATTCGATATGTATCGCACCGGATCAATTGCCTCTCGCGTCGGGCCCGCAGAGATGAGTACACGCTTGCCAATGAGATCCTGCGGCCCGATCGCTCGCATGGACTGCAGATATATCTCTCGGAGCGGGGCAAGGCGCCCCTTTCCTTTCCATCCACACGCGAGATGCCCAGCCTCGGGCTCAACGACAATGACGCCCCGTGCCTGTAGATTCTGGACATTCTCCTGCGTCTGAGGGTGCTCAAACATGTGCACATTCATCGCCGGCGCAACCACAACGGGCGCCTTGGTTGCGAGTACAACGGCCAGCAGGTTCGACTCTCCCATACCAACAGCCATCTTGGCGATGCAATCAGCCGTTGCAGGCGCGATTACGATCACATCGGCCCAGTCGGCGAGTTGAATGTGCCCAATCTGCCCGGGTTGCGTCTCATTCCAGAAGCTCACCGCCACCGGGTTGTGCGTTAGGGACTCAAATGTTAACGGCGCAACGAACTTAGTCGCCGATTCCGTCATAACTACACGCACATCGCAGCCACGCTTCATAAAGAAACGCGCGAGTTCAATACTTTTGTAGCAAGCGATCGAGCCTGTTACTCCGAGAACGATGCGGGTCTTGCGAGTGCGGTGGGTAACCATAACTCTCAAGTGTACCGTCGTTCCTGGGGGTAGTAAACGGAGGGCCTAAGCAGTTGAAACGACCGAAAAGATTAGATGAGGAACGGGTTAGTCCCGCGTTCTTCGCCCACCGTCGTATCTGGTCCGTGACCGCTCAAGACCTTGGTGTCATCCGGAAGGGTGAGGATTGAATCGCGAATACTGGCGATCAATTGCGCGTGATTTCCGCCGGGGAGATCCGTGCGGCCGATCGAACCCTGAAAGAGGCAGTCGCCACTCAGGAGCGTGGCCTGATTCCGGAAGTAGAACGCCACATGCCCGGGGGAGTGGCCTGGAACGAAGAGCACCTCAGCTAAGTTCTCGCCAAGCGGTAATGTCTCCCCTCCTCGGATCTCCTTGGTAGGCTCAGGACAATTTCGATATTCTTCCGCCGGAAGTCCATACATCGCGGCGACCTGCTCAACGTGCGCTCGCATCATCTCTTCAATGGGATGGGCGGTTAGTGAAACGCCGAAGTGTTCGAGAAGCGGTTGCACGGCGCCGCAATGATCAAGGTGAGAGTGGGTAAGCCACACGCCGATGCAGGCATAATTGGTCTTCGTAAAGCGCTCTATGATCCGCTCCGGTTCTCCGCCGGGGTCCACTATCACCGCTTGCTTGGTCACTGTACACGCGACGATGCGACAGTTCTGTCCGAATACCGTAACTGGAATAGTGATAATGTCGAGCATGAATCCTCTCTACCTCTTTTCGAGGAAGGAGCGTATTCCATCTGCGATTCCCGCGGCAAGAGCCGCCCGAAATTGCTCCTGTCGGAGCCGCTTTCCATCAGTCGGATTGTCGATAAAGAACATCTCGACTAAGGAGCACGGCATGTGGGCACCTACGAGGACGAAGAAGGGGCCTTTTTTAACGCCGAGAGAGCGAACATCCCTGTACGAGGAAACGACCTTGCCGCGGACGGCTCCCTCGACCGATCTCGTCAGATTGATCGAGTCCTCCAGTTTACCGGTCTGAATGAGGTCACTCAACATAAACGAGAGGTCGTCGAGGCTCTCGCCGTGCGCGATCCCGTTCTCCCTCTCGGCCAGCTTGCGACTCGCCTCGTCGTTCGTGTTATCGAGATAGTATACCTCTAACCCGTCGGCGTCGTGCGCGGCGGACGCGTTTATATGCAGACTCACAAAAGCGACTGCATTCTTCTTGTTAGCAAAAGAGGTTCGACGCGCAAGCGGTACGAACTCATCCCCTTGGCGAGTCAGGGCGACGCGGTAGCCGTAGCGTTTCTCCAAGATGAGCTGAACCCGCCTTGCTATATCGAGCGTAATCTCCTTCTCCTGATCGCCTGTCGGACCGACAGCCCCCGCGTCACTTCCGCCATGACCGGGGTCGAGCACTATCATCGGCTTTGCGCGGGCCGAGGATCGGGCAGAATCTCCAGGTACCAATCGAGGTGTAGCGATATCACGTGAGGGAATAAACCTCGAAAAGGTGCCGTTTTGAAGACTCTGCATCCTGGAGCGCGCCAAGGATGCCCATGGCTCTCCCTCATCGATGGACCTCTTGTACCAAGCCGAGGCAGTGTCTGCGCTCCCACCACTCTGCTCAATATCTCCCATCAGGAGATATGCTTCGCCCTGCTGTATTCCACCCTTTGAAACACTGGAGCTGCGGGAGAGCGCCGGCTCAAGCGCCTCGCCGGCCGCGCGGAGATAATTGCGCTGTCTCGTCGCCCGAAAAAGTCGCAACTGGGTATCGGCAGCAACGATACGAATTCGCAACTTCTCTGCCTCCGATGCGTTCGAACCGAGAATGCCCCGCATCGCTGCTGCTAACATCTCCCACTCCCGACGGTACACTGGGTCAGTGCCACTAGGATCAACGTTCCGAAGACGAATATATTCGGCGCGAGTGCGAGTTATGGTGCTCTGCGGCGCAGCAACTGCGGTAGCGGACAATGCCAACGCGAAGGTAACGAGTGCGAAAGCTACAAAGAGTTGACGGATCGATCGTTGCATGGGACCCCGACAGGATACCGACGACGATAGGAGCCCGCAACGTGGATTTTAGGGCTGCGTAAGCCCCTCGCTCCAGTGCTCATGGGGCACCGGAGGTTTTACGGCGACGTACTCGCGAAGCCTCATCCCAGCGCGACCCAGTGCATCGACCCCGACTGCTTTCGATTCAAGGATCGAAAACCCAGTCGAACCAAGAAGGCCTCGAACGTGGGCTTCGGGGTACAGATAGAATTTTCGTCCCGGTTGATCGCGACCATCGAGATCGAGATCATCTCGCGAATCAAATAGCGAGATATACAGAACGCCACCTGGCGCCATAAGTCGATAAAACTCCTCGAAAGAGCGCTTTAACTGGGCTTCATCAAGATGCATTAAGACGGACTGCGCCGAAATCCCTCTGAAACGGCCCCCCTCTATCCTGGCTAAACCCGATGGACAGCTCAGATTACACAAGCTGTGATTGAGCTCGGGATGGTGACGGACTGCTTCCTCGAGCATCGAACGGGATGCGTCAATCCCTTCCGCGCGAAACCCACTCTTGGTAAGGAAGGCGACATCCGCCCCAGAACCACACCCCACATCAAGCACCCGAGCGCCCGCGGGAAAAAGCTGTGTTATTCGCCGGTGGATCGACGATCGGTCCCCTCGCTCATACTGATTACTGAGCTCAATGGCGTAACTATTATAGACTCGGAGGGTGCTTGCATCTATCTCGGGTTGGGATTGTAGCATTGATAGCTCCTCGGGGCATACTACGAGCGCCCCC
>JBIIYC010000080.1:0-11928 GCA_044347025.1 Bdellovibrionota bacterium | reverse complement strand
GAGCAATACTCGCCTCAGTCTAGTCGGCCCGAAGCAGAGCGGTATTAAGAATACGTGATTGGACTACGGTTAGTTTGATTCGTTAGATCCCGTCTTGGATGTTTACTCCAAGCTATCTCACGTCAGCATAGTCGTTCCAAGAGAATTGGCGCAATTCCGCTATCCTCTCTCACCTCTGAGATACCGCGGCAATTGCTATCTGAGGCCACCCTCTTTTTCCCTTCTTTTCAATCCTTCACTAAAGCTCAGAGCGGCTCTGAGCACATTTTCCGTCGCCATATCATTAATAGCCTGAAATCCGAACTCCTGGCATTCCTCCATTACGCGCGCCCACATCTCCGGCCTTCGCACTTCCACCGTTCCGCGCGTAATTAACTCCTCTGCAATCATGGAGAGTACGCTATGTGGATGCCGAAGGAATTCCGCGCACAGCTGCATACAATCCAGCTCATCCCAGCGCCCTGGAATGACCACCGAAAGTATGGAATGAATTCCTTGAATCGCTGCGCCCTGAAGATCCGGCTTCACCAGAGTCAAAAAAGGCGCAAATCTCAACTGATTCATCACAACTGCCGTAAGTGTCTCGGTGTAACCAACCCCCAACTCCTCGCCGCGATCAATGATATCCCCTATGAAAACTAGATCAGCGTGATCAGCCTGCGGACACACGCTGTGCGGGGCGTTGTACACGTTTTGGAAGTGCACGGACTGAGTTACTACTCCACACTCGAGTTGATTTTTTACAACGCGACCGACCATTTGCGTCTTTTCAAACGACGTAAGAACCTCGCGATGGTGCTCTGCTCGCGTCAGAGCCGCTGGCCTTATGTGGGGGCGAATACGTTCGGAAGATGGGACTTCAAGGACTACCATCCCATACTTGAATTCGAGCGGATCTTCCCCCTTTTTCGAAGCCCCTCGCGGACCGATGGCACTCAAGACCTCGTTAATCTCCTCGGATATGCCGGGAGAGTCGACTACTGCCACTGGAATGGACAGTCCGAATTTTCTGGCCGTCGAGTCCGCAAATATCTCACAGCTCGGAACACCACCTTGTAGTATGTCTTGCGTATGTTTTGTAAGCCACGCGACACGAAACGCATCACACATTGCGTACTCTCTAATCGCGTGCGGCAGACTCAGTGCTCCTCGGACTCGCGGCCCTGTCTGCATGTCTCTCAAAGCAGCCGATAGCGGAGCAAGCTGATACTCCTTGGTATCGGCATGCCCGATAGCCGGGAATCGCTCCGTGTTACTCCCATGTCTCGAAGCGAGTGCCTCCTCATTGCCCGCCCCCTTCACGTAATAGAACCGACCTGGGCAGCTTTCTACCGGAATATACACACCGCGCCCCTCTCGGTAAGGGTATTCCACAGAGTTGAGGAGCGGAACAAAGGAGGCTCCATCAAGGCTCGACTTTGGGGCCTCGCCGAGCACTACATGTGCCCGGGAATCAACCGTAAAGATATTAGCCAGACCCGATGATGATTTTATCCCTGCACCCATACAGATGGTATCGGCATGAAACCTGATCGCTGAAGACTTGAGCGCTGGAGACACCAACGCCATACGCCAACATACTAGTTTTTCGTATGCTGAGAAATTAAAGCCTTAGGACTATGCTCGAGAGTGGTGACGAGCAATGTAGAGCGCCAACTACGAGCATACGTTTAGCGGTGCTATTTGACTTTCCCGGCTCATCGACGGAATTAGTGGGTAGTAGCGGGGCAGAGCTACGGCATACCCCGCCTAGTTTCCAGCTAAAAACGAGGTTATTACGTGCGCGTGCTCGTGCGCGTCAACGGCCCGATATTATCAAAAAGCACCCACTAAAAACGTTGAAGACCCTTTTTCCCCTCCCCCTCCATCAAACCCCGCCGAAGGCGCGTCGCGATAGACTCCACGATCTCCCTCCGCGCTTCGTCGCTTGAGCAGACACGTTCCATGGTGAGGGAGAGCGCTCGCAGCTCAGCCATCTGATCAATGCGCTCCGGCGAGAGGTGCGTTACGCCCGAGAGTGCGTCCATCAAAACTTCATCAATCACCCGTCGAGCTGATTGCGACACACGAAGAAGCGTCGCAGTCGAATCTCCATCTACCCGCAACGCGTTGGTAATGTGGTTGGCATACTCCGCCAACTCTCTCTGCTTTTCAAACGGCACCTCTGTTGATTGGGCCGACTGTACTGCAAGCTGTACCTGCATCGAGATGCAGGCAAGGGCACCAATGACCTGACACGCAGCAGCGCCCTTTTCAAAGAACGACAGGTCTGACTCCTCAAGTGCACTCAGCGCCTCAGGCAGTGAGAATCCGGAGTGGTCGGGGTTTTTAAGGTTCTGGATGCCGCGCTGGATTGGAGTAGCTCGCGACGAATCAAATTGAGGGTGCCGACACAACCGCTCAACCGCAGCAATGTAATGCTGAACATCACTCACCAACGTCTTGTCTTTCAGATCGAAATCCGAATGCTGCCCGGGAGCCGCTTGCGCCCTCTCAACGGCAGTTAGTCGTCGGAAGAGGCTTTGGGCTGCAGCTTTAGCCTGAGCCAGCATTTCTGGTAGGTCAGGCTGTCGCGGTCGAGAGTGACTATTGTGAGGCATCATCAGGCTAGCCTACCACTTCAACGGACATGTTGACGGCGGGCGGGGCCCGGGAGTCACCTGAGGTTCGCGCACCGGTGGACGATGCGGGACCACGTGAGGCTCAGGAACAACATCTGGCTTCTGTGGGCTCGGCTTCGGGGCGGGCTTGGTCGGAGCTGGCTTGACGGGCGCCTCCGTCGGTGAATTTGTTGGTTCACGGTACTCGTGGACTCGGGGAAGGACCAGACCACCGAGTTCACTAAGACTTCGTTGATGTATGAGACCACCGACCTTCATGAAACTCCCCCCTTACGGAGTCCTCCCGTTTAATCCTGCTCGCATCACGGCATTCGGATGCGAGGGGCATTTCCAGGCGCGAATTGCGCCTCGAAACACCGAACCCACGCCGCCTCAAGCGGCTCATCGAGATGCACCTTTCCACGGATAACCCCAGTCGGCGACTCTATACCATGGTATACTGGCCACCGCGCCCCCCGGGAATCATACAGCGCCATATCCGCCCCCGACAAGATATACGTATCAGGCTGCTGGACGAAGAGGCGGGTGTACTGAAGCTCGAGTACGGGAAAATCCTCAAATGTCGCCTGGGGATTTGTGCGCGCGATCTCGTTTCGAATCGCAACGAACTGCTCAAGAAGCCGGGTGCGTGAGCGCTGCACCATCATATCAGGATCGACGCTCTCTGCATCTGACTCGCCCCCTCCCAGCGAGCGCTCGCCATCCGGGGATTGGTTCGACCGGTCCAAGCGAGCAGGCCCCTCCTCTGCGTTCACATAGTCCTTGGCCCACGCCTCTTCCATGGTAAGAAACGAGCTGTGAAGGTCCAAGAAGAAGCGGACACGTTTGTTGATATGGGCATGCTCACCCCGAGCTTGCATAATCCAATTCTTAACCTCCGGCGTTAACTCCTCCCGATAATCCTCACGCCCCAGGGCTCGGTGGATGTGACGCGGAGACTGCCAGCGAGAGCGATTCCAGGAGCTTCGTTGCTCCCATGAGTACACCGGCCCTTGGCCAAACGGCCACGCATTCGCGAAACTCCCCCACCGCACGTCGGAGCTCCCCACATCGAAGATCGGCAGCCCATGCGCTGCAGCGTCCTCAGCGAGCCCTTCCGGGGTAAAATCAAGTCGATTTACGTCGATCTTGTCCTCAATCGCCAAGGCTAGTTTTCGATGGACCACCGACTCCGGAATCAACCACATTCGAACTTCGGGGAGTCGATCGTTATGGAAGTGGTCGTTAAATATAATCGCCGCGTAAGGTTCGTGCTTAAAACTTCCGTGCTTATGCCAATACTTTGAGATCGGCTGCGATGATGCCTGTAGCGACCTCGTGACGATCTGAAATCCGCGAAAGAAGTAGAACTCAACGTCTCGCTCGACCTTGAGAAATGTCGCCAGCCAGGGGGCGTCCTCCAGATATTTCAGGCGACTCTCTTTGGTCGATAGATCGACTGCGTTCTTCAGACGGAATCCGTGAAGTCGTATCCCAGGGCCCGGGTAGGACTCTCGGTCAGCTACCCGAAATCTCTGAGATTCCGCCCGTAACTGCCGTGCCATATCTTCAAAGAGCCACGGGTTGCCACCAAACGAGCGAGCATACAGGGAGCGTATGTTCAATCCATAGCGCCCCGCAGCCATCAGGCGGAATGCATCAGCTGTAGCCGCTAACGGACGCTCAGCTTCTGGGGTCGTATCTGCACCGAGCGCTCCGTCAATGACGTATACGTTGGAATAGAAATCCTGAATCTCTTGCGAGCTCACACCCTGGAGATGCAGCTCGCGAAAGAACCTCTCCTCAACGCGATAGAAATCTCGGGCGGCAACGCTTTCTCGAAACGATGCCACATAACGAACGATTCTCGACTCACGGATCCAAGGATCCTTGATTCGGGAGAGATACTCCATTCGCTGACCGAAGTATCGCCACACGTAGTGACTGTCTGGAACAACGACGGGAAAGTCATCGAGGGCGCCCCCTATCGGCACAACCCCGAGATTTCCCTTTACCGCTCCCAAGAAGCTCCCTCTCCCAATCGGCTCAGGGAGTCGATCGTCATCAATTGAGGAGCAGCATCGCGATTTCTTCACGAAGTGGCTGAGCATATCAACCGTTTTCTGTAACTGTCCCTGCCGTCCAAGACTTGCCAGCGCTACTCCAGCACTCGTTGCTACCTCAGCAGGCATGTTCTTGGATACGACAAACCACAGGAGCGTATCGACAAGCTGTACAAGCTGTCCCATACCCCACAAATCCTCAGTTTTGCGAAACCTGAGTGCTGGGGTACGCGCATTTTCTCCCTCTGAAACCACAAGTGCTAAAAAAAACTCTCCTCCCTTCGCGCACAACTTCTGGACATCGCGAAGTGCGGTCGGTGTCGGATGAAGAGCTGCTTCAAAGAGGTCGGCAACTATCGCAGCTGCCGATCCCCTACGAAGCTCACGCTCCCGCCGCACGTAGTACGATATCTGTTCCCGCACGAGATCATCTCGCAGCCCCGCTGGAAGTCGATGGGGCTCTCGCAACAGAGTCTTCACCGCAAGCTCTCGCAGTGCAGGGGTGCTTACACAGAAACGATCGAGGAACGATTCCACTCGTAGAGCACGGCGCGATTGCTCACATGTGGGAAGCTCGTTCTCAAGATCACCGGCCGCTTTCACTATCTGCGACCGACACCGATCTTCGAGCTGATTGAGTGGCTTGCGCAGCTGCTCCGCTATGAACTGCTCTGAGAAGAGATCACATAGCGCACTACCCACAGCGAAACGCCTGAGTGGACCCTCAGCAACGCCCCTCCTGAAATCAATCCCGGTGAGAAGATCACCCTGGTCGCTACGAATCAATTTTTGAAACATCTCCGTCGCCCGCTCCAGAATAGCCTCTCGATCAGGCGAATCAGGATGGTGACGATCAACCGCCTCGACCACCGCATAGAGCTGGGTCACCATGCCAGCCGAGGGAGTCTCCGGGTGCGCAGCAGTTGCAACACTTTGAGCTGTTAGCAGCAGCTTATGAGAAGATGGCGATGAGTTGATGGGATCCATACATATCTCAGACAACGACTCTGGCGAGGTAGCCCTCAAAGGTTCCGCCGCGAGCATTGTGAGAGTTTAGACGAAACGAGGCGGAGATCACGAAAAAACGGGTCCGACGTCGCTCAAGCTACATCAAGGCATCAGCTATTACGGCCTAGCAGTAGAGTTGCCAGAGGCGGGAGTTCATTCGAGCGCACCCGACGTCTGGGAACCGTTCAGAATTTGTTTGGACATCTCCAGCGAAGTTGTTGTCCACCTATCACAATGCACGGCAGCAAATCTTTTTGCCACCCCGCCAGTGAGCATCGCACGCGGAGCGCGGTTATCAAGATATAAACTACCTCGGTCAATCGCTATCTTCATTTCGCCCAGGCAGCTCGATCTAAAACAAACCAATTCGATCAGGCACTCGGACGCTCATTCAAACCCCAATTCGACCGGAAGCGCAGGACGTTGCATAGTGGCGTGCTCCTAGGGCACGCTAGAGGGCAAAAGTGCTCAAGAGGATATTCCGTGAACGAAGTACGAAACCAGGATTCGGCCGCTGCACCGCTCAGTCATGTCGAGGGCACCGCACACCTCTCGATGCCGACGGGTCCAGCGATCTTTCGACACGCGCTTCCTCGAGGGAGTCATGCTCGAAACTTCTGCGTTGCGGCGATCATGACCTATATTCAATCAGCGGGGCTCTCTGGTCTCGATCCGGCCTTCTTTTGTAACGTGCACGATATTCATGTAACCCTCTCGCGAAGACTCATTCCGTCGATTGTGGAGGATGTAGTTACGGCCGGTATCATCACCAAAGGTGCCGCCCTCCCCTTCGATGCGTATGCTGGCTACGTAGTCACCCCCGGATTCCTGAGGGCTGTTCGGCAGGATCCCACCATTATTCATCCACTCACCACTAGCGAGGCAGCTACACTTCGTAACCTCCCAGAATCGCTTCTCGACACGTCAGCAAGCGCAATAGAGGCTCGTTGGCTCACATGCATCGCACAGGCATTCCAGCACGCCGCCCCCCTCCAGCCCTTAACGATTGGACACCTCATCCGGCTCATACCCGACTTTGACGGAAAAACCGATCGAGTAAACCGGGTTTTGGCAGCCCTGGATGAGCGCGAGCTAGTCACCATTACCACGTCCGAGAACCATTCGGAGGTATTTCTAACCCCAACGCTGCTCGAACGAATCCCAGATCGAAATCTCGCGCAACGACTCATTGATCCCTCCCGTACCAAAATTGAATTTCCCTGGAACCGGCCCGACATCTCTGCAGTTGCCGCGACCCCGCGGGTTGAAACCCCGCACTCACCGGCCCCCCAAAAAATTGTCCGGGCAATCATTCCGAAAACAGCTCTACCCGCCGCGCCTTATGCGACTGACGGCGGCGAACACGCAGCCAGTACCAAGGTCAGAGAGGCTATCATGGCCGCTTTTCCGAAAGAGGAAGCACTGTCCCTGGCTCAGCTCATATCGCGAATTCCGGATATAGAGCTCTCTCAAGAAGCGCTGCGGTATCACATCAAAAAGCTTGCCGATAGCGGGCACCTGATTCGACAGGGCCATGGGCGTGGGGCAAGCATGAGGCGTGCTCACACGTAACGCCTGTAAAAGCGTAGCGTGTGCTGCTAGAATCCCCCTGACGCCTCGTTACTATGAACACGCTGGAACCCACATCACACACCGCTTCCCACGCAGACTCACTTGTTGCGCCAGCGAGATCGCCGGACCGTACTCAGCACGGAACGACTGCCGAGTGCCTAGCCCTCCTCAAAGACGTGACGGTCATGCAGTTCATCGGGGATTTTACTGATGGCACCGAGTGGAGCGGCGAGATAGGTCGCGTGAGCCAAGCAGGTCGACGTGCGATTCGCAACTACATCCCCTACTTTGCCCACCACTTTCGGCTCGCCCGAGAGGTATCTGGTCGCTATGATGAACTCGTGTCGGCATTCAACGAGGCAATTACGTTCAATCTTGAGGTACGAGGGGGGCACGATTGGGCTCCCATGAGTAACGATGCGCGACGGTTTATTTTGGTACAGCGACTTCTCGAGGAGGCCTTTACTCACGTTCCAAACGGCCTTCACGAAGGTCCACGGATCGACATGGGAGATTTCGCAGAGGTGTTACAAGCATTACTCAGCGGATCTGAAGCCAACCGCCTGGCATTTCGGTTGTCGATGATGCACCAGGTAGCCCTCAGAAACTCGGATGACCGTCGCCGCTCCGGACTCGGCACATCGTGGGCGTGTGGCGAAGAGGCCAAGGCTGTGGTGATTGAAAAATTGTTGAGACCTGTTGCCGCATATCTTGAGTGCACGGGCATTGGGGCTCTTATGCTCTAGCAGGGTGGTGAAAAAAGGTTCTGTCCTGAGCATTTTGAGAGTTTAGGCGAAACGAGGCGGAGATTCCGAAAAAACCGGAGGCGCATCCTCTGAGATACGTTGAGGATTTTTTCGGCGTCTCCAACGAAGTTGCAGCCAGACTATCAATATGCGCAACAGGAAATCTTTTTTCACCACCCTGCTAGGTGTCGACGACACTTTCGCCCACCACAGAATCGATCCTCAACGTTATGTTGCCAGAGTGGCGAAAGAATCGTCGAATGCAGCAAAGGTATAACCATTACAAATCATAACCACGAATTACACTCAGTGGGTGGCGGTGGCTTGCCGAGAATTTCACTCGTACAAGCCACCGCCCCGACATCACGCCGCAGTTGAATCCAGAGCCAAGAGGTGTTTCACGATGGTCTCTCCCTTTTCAGTGAGATGCACTTCGCACTTCCTCCTGTCATCCGGATCATCTCTACGCTCGAAGATGCCGATCTTTACACCCCTCTGCACCATGCCGGTGATGTTCGCGGCAGAGGTGGAGCGAGTCTTTGCGATCTTGGTCGGGATAATCCCCGGGTTTCTGCTTACAATCGAGAGACCAATCAGGTCTACGACAGTTATTTCCTCTTCAATAAGCCTCGCGTGCGCTTGAAGCGCAACGAGGGCGTCAATTGTTGTGTGTAGGTTCTTCATGCTTGGGTTGATGGGTTTACTCCATCGAATACAACCTTAGGTTGCTGCATCCGACGAAGCAGAGACGATGCACCACGCCGCACCTCTATGCTTCACCGGTTCCTCGGCTTCTACCCACCCACGCGTACTCCCACTATGGTAAGCCCGTTACACCACTAAGCAAGGAAGCCCGTTCCAAGCGCCACCCATGAACCGGCTGCACAAGGACGATCCGGACTAATTCCTACCAATTCCGACAGAAAAAGCCTTTTATGAAAAGAGAACCGGTCACGTCTGCACTATGAGACAATGAGGTTACCAGAAGGGGCGAGGATTCGATGCGCCTCGGCTCGCACGAGGTCATTCGCTGCGGCATCGATACACACGAGGCTGCAACTTCCACTTGGTATCGGGGTGCGCTCGTTGGCGCCGGGAACAACGAACGGAATGAGCGGCGAACTAGCTGCCGTAACAACATCTCGCATCTGCGCCAACATGGATTCCCGGGAATGCTGATCCTCGTGGACTCGTACAACGATCGCGTTGCTATCACGCAATCTTTTCCACCCCCAAGCTCCGGGTTGCGCAGAGAGATCCGCAACGATAGCTCCTCCCGCCACGACCTCCTCACCGTAGAGTCGAAAGATATTCCCAAGCACCCCCTCATGCCATGTCGACTGGCCGCGATCCCCACCCGCAAAAGGGGTTAGGTCAAGCGATGGCCACAGATAGAGCGCCAAATAGGAGATCTGGCCACGACAAAACTCCGAGAAGTCCTTCGGCTCTTGGCCGTATGACAAGAGATTTCCCTCTCGATGCAGTCGCTCTGAGCCCTCCCGAAACCCCTCATAGCTGCCGTGCAGCTTCGATAGATCAGCCGCCCTCATGATCTTTTCCTCGATCGACTGCGGCTCAATCATGGAGTTTGTCGCGAGAATAATTCGAGCGACGCGGAGCGCATGCGGGTCTGGGGCCCCAAGCATCCGCAAGGTATTGTATGCATAATGCATGTGAACGTCCTCGCGAAACGGCATCCCCATCATCGCTGGACTAATCTGATAATGCGCATCATGTAGGAGCGCCGCGTGCTCAACTGCCGGGAGATCCACGGTGTGACCGTGCGCCTGAGCCCGACGTGCCAACAGCAGAGCGGCATCCCGCGTCTCGTAGGCGTGCTTGATGTTGTGGAAGGGCGCCACCTCGGAGTTGGGGTAGAGAGTGTGCAAAATAGCCTCGATATGAGGCGTCAGACCTTCAATGGCCCGATCTGCTCCAGGCTGTACCATCAAGGCAGGGATTCTCGATTCGTGCGTCAACGGCCCGATCGACGCGGTCGCGGCGGTTGTAACTTTCTGTGATGTGGTTACTCCATCCTTTATGGAATACATCGAAAGCCCTCTTGCCTATCACTCTCGTGATTATGCACCTTCACAGTCCCAGGACCGCTTCGATGCACTACCCCACGACTATTCCATCATTGGCGCCGGTAACAACCCCTCGGCCATGCCCTACCACTATGGTAGCTCACGAAAGAGACCAGGGTCGCCTAGCTTTTGTAATTCGACGACAAACGCAACTATTTCAAGCCCCTGGGGTATTCGACTAGTCCCGTGGAGACACGCTCGAGGTCGGACCACGGCCCTACTGTCAGATAGGATGAGCCCTTCGGTCACGAAGACTCAAAGAAGGGAACCTGCTACTTCCCAACAGCGGTAAAGATCCGCTCGGATACCTCGGCAACAGACCCTACCCCGTCAACCTCCTTGAGGGCTCCGAGGTCGCGGTAGTAGCCCGCAACCGGCGCTGTTTGCGCCCAGTACACCTGAAGACGGTTCGCCGCAACCTCAGCCGTATCGTCCGTTCGGGCGTTGCCGCCCGCGATACCACGATGTCGTATTCGCTCCAGGAGCACCTCTTCCGGCACTGAGATCTGAATAACTGCTGAGAGCTGCGTACCGGTTTTTTGCAAAATCTCCGAGAGTATCTCTGCCTGACGCACCGTGCGGGGGACTCCATCAAGAAGATAGCCCTGAGCGCAATCGGGGCGCTGCAGGCGAGCCGCGACAACATCCATTACCAACTCATCCGACACCAACTCGCCAGAGTCGAGAACGGATTTGACTTTTACCCCTAACGGCGAACCAGAGGCCACCTGTTCCCGAAGCATATCTCCCGTTGAGATATGGGGGATTCCAAATTTCTTGACGATCTCAAGCGCCTGAGTTCCTTTACCAGCACCTGGAGGGCCCAAAAGAACGATCCGCATAACGATCCTCCTACAACTCTGAATATCAATTACACGTACAGGGTCTTATCGACGAACGAGGCGGCCGCGAGAGAAGCCTGAGCCTCTTCCCTTGGATGTTTTGGACATAAACATCTCGTAGTTCCGGGCTACGAGCATCGACTCAATCTGGGCTGCGGTGTCAAGCGTTACACCGACCACGATCAACACTGCAGTTCCACCGAATACATAGGCGAACTGCGATGCCCCGAGGTTAAGATAGACAACCTGTGGAAGCACGCACACAAGGGAGATATATATCGCACCCCACAGCGTCAACCGATTAAGAACGCCATAGAGGAAATCCGCTGTCTCCGGCCCAGGACGTACCAACGGTATAAAGCCACCGTTCTTTTTAAGATTGTCCGCAACCTCTGGGGGGTTGAACACTACCGCCGTGTAGAAGAAGCTGAACAACACAATCAACGCGACGTAGATCGTCTCGTAGCCCCACGCACCGGGAGTAAAGATCCGACCGAAGACCGACATGTCGGCACCCGGAATAACAGTCACAATAGTTGCTGGGAGCATCAGGATGGCAGACGCAAAGATCGGAGGGATAACTCCACTCATGTTAACTTTGAGCGGCATATACTGCGTCTGGGCCTGCGTCATGCGCTTGCCAACCATTCGACGCGGATACTGAACAGGGATCTTTCTCGAAGAACGCTCGACGTAGATGATCGAAAAGATCGTGAAGAGCGAGAATACCAGAAGGAAGATGATGGTGAATGGAGAAACCTCTCCCGTACGAGCAAGCTCAACCGTCGATCCAAACACTGACGGCATTCGAGCCGCGATACCAGCAAAGATGATTATGCTTGTTCCGTTGCCGAGGCCCCGCTCGGTTATCTGCTCACCAAGCCACATAACGAACGCTGTGCCCGCCGTGAGAGTGATCACCGTGATGAGCTCGAAGGAAAAGCTTGGGACAGCCAATCCCTTAGACTCGAGTGCCCGCGCGATCATGTAGCTCTGAAACAGGGCAAGCA
>JBIIYC010000293.1:0-4224 GCA_044347025.1 Bdellovibrionota bacterium | reverse complement strand
TGTCGGGTATACCGGGTCAGCACACGACGACCAGCATCACCCTCTTTTTTGAGATTCTCTAAGTATGGAAAGCTCGGAGTGAGGAGCTGAATGATGATCGACACTGTGATGTACGGAGAGATTCCTAGGGTAAAGATGGAGAACTGCTCCAGCGCCCCTCCGGAGAAGAGATTTATCAGACCAAAGAGCGTGTTCGCGTTCGACTCAAACATCTGGCGAATCTTTTCGACATCAACGCCCGGAGTCGAAACAAACACTCCGAAGCGGTATACCGCGAGCATCGATATCGTAAACAGCAGCCTCTTCTTAAGCTCTGGTATCTGAAACACCGCCAACAAGCCGTTCATTCGAACCTCTTTTTCTATTCACAAGCAACTAAAACAACGCGCCTCACTATACTCACTTGAGCAAGAAGTAGCACTGCGAAAATAGCGATACTTAACGAAAAATTCCAGTAATTCAAAATTATACGGAGTGTCTTATGACTCCTGCACATGACGTGCGCGCTATACATGTACAGCAGCCAGCTCACACCGAGAGCAATAAAAAACGGGCCACACAGGGCCCGTTTTTGCGAACGATTCGCGATCTCACTTTCGTTACTTAGCGAGAAGCTCCACCGTTCCACCAGCTGCCTCAACTAACGCGCGAGCATTAGCCGAGATTGCGTTCACCTTGAGGTGAAGCTTCTTGGTTACCTTCTCAACGTCACAAAGGATCTTAACGCCGGCGCGCTCGTTGCTCTTCTTGGCGTAGCCAAGAGCCTGCACCTTCGCGAGATCAACCGTGGTTCCGTTATCAAGACGCTCAAGGACTGAGAGGCGAACGATGCTGTGCACGTTCGATCCCTTCACGCCCACACGAGACGTAAATCCGATCTTTGGAAGACGTCGATAGAGAGGCATCTGACCTCCCTCGAATCCTGCACGAACTCCACCACCCGAACGAGCCGTTTGACCCTTTCCTCCTCGGCGGGAAGTCTTACCGTGACCCGATCCCTCTCCTCGACCAACACGGGTGCGAGGCTTGCGCGCTCCTGGAAGCGGCTTTAGGTTATTCAATGCTAGAACTTTCTTGCTGGCCATCTCAGCCTCTCTCACTACTACTTCTTGTTACTTAACCGGAGTCACTTCAACGAGGTGCGAAACTCGCTTGATCATCCCTTTTACGCTGTCATTGAGCGTCAACTCCTTCTGCTTCCCAATCGCACCAAGGCCGATAGCCTTGAGCGTCTTGAGAGTCTGTGGAGCGCGTCCGATGTGACTTCGTACCTGCTTAACAACTACCTTGCTCATACAACACCGCTTCTAAAATAAGCCTACCCGAGCACCACCTTAGAAAGGATGGTAGCCCATCTCATCAACCTTAAGACCACGAACTGCTGCAACTACCTCAGGATCCTCCAAACCGAGCAATCCTGCGAGGGTCGCGCGAAGAACGTTCTGAGCAGTGCTCGAACCGATACACTTGGTGCGGATATCCTTGATGCCGCAAACGTCCATCACAGCTCGCACGGATGCGCCTGCGATAACTCCAGTTCCTGGAGCTCCTGGCTTCATGATCACCGTGGAAGGACCTGACTTTCCGATGATATCGTGAGGAATCGACGTTCCCTTGAGCGGGATACGAACCAACCGCTTACGCGCCTGCTCCGATGCCTTGCGGATAGCCTCTGGAACCTCAACGGACTTCCCGAGACCGAAACCAACGTGGCCACGGCCGTCACCGGTAACAACGAGAGCGCTGAAGCTGAATCGGCGACCTCCCTTTACTACCTTTGCAACACGGTTGATAAAAACCGTCTTGTCTGTCAGCTCACCGCACTGGTCAACTGTCACTCTTCGCTTATCGAGGGTATCTTTAAAAGCCATACTTCTCCGAACTAAAAATTCAGACCACCTTCCCGAGCACCATCAGCGAGTGCCTTAACTCGCCCGGTGAAGAGGAAACCGTTTCTGTCGAAAACCACTTTCTCAATCTTTGCTGCCTTCGAACGCTCAGCGAGAATCATCCCAACTGCGCGCGCTGCGAGAACAGACTTCGAGCTCTTCTTGTCGCTCGTGTCTTCCTTAGCAAGCTTGGCGATAGCTGCCTGAACCTCTTTGTCCAGTGTCGATGCAGAAGCAAGAGTCTTGTGATTCTCGTCTGCGATGACCTGTGCATAGGTGTGCTTCGAGCTTCGGAAGATGCTCAAGCGCGGTCTCGCAACCGTGCCCTCAATCTTCTGGCGGATCTTCAGCTTCTTCTTGTCTCTTGCCGTCTTTGCTAATTTCTTACCGTGCGTTGCCATATGGCACCTACTCCTACTGCCAGCTAACCGTTACTTCTTACCTGTCTTACCAGCCTTACGTCGAACAACTTCGTCAGAGTACTTAATACCCTTTCCAAGGTACGGCTCTGGTGGCTGCTTGTCACGAACCTTCGCAGCAAACGTGCCGAGAAGCTCACGATCATTTGACTCCAACTCAACCTGATTCTTGTTAATTGTGCATTTGATAGCGGCAGGAATCTCAAGCACAACTTCGTGGGAGAATCCTACGGAGAGCACCAGGTTCTTACCCTGTTGCTTTGCGTTGTATCCTACTCCATTAAGCTCAAGCACCTTCTTCCATCCAGTGCTAACGCCCGTAACCATGTTATTCAAGGTCGCGCGCGCCGTACCGTAGTCTGCCTTCGCCTGAGCGTCGGTGCCAGTCATCGATACAACGAACTTTCCATCTACCACTTCAACGTTGATACCTGGGCGAATTGTGTACGACAACTTCCCCTTCGGCCCTTCAACTGAAACTGTGTTGCCTGATACAGCCGCTTTTACACCTTGCGGGAGGGCTACAGGCAATTTTCCGATACGTGACATGTTAATACCTCTTTCACTTACCCGATGAGAGCAATTACTTCGCCACCAACACGACTCTTGCGAGCCTCGTGGTCAGTCATTATACCCTTCGACGTCGAGACGATCGCCACACCCAAGCCGCTGCTTACGCGGGGCAACTTCTCTGTACGAAAATACTTGCGGCATCCTGGGCGCGAAACTCGCACTGCGCGAGATATAACCGGACGGCCACTTGAGAAGTACTTGAGTCCGACCTTGATTGCTGCACGCCCTTCTTCGTCCTTCGAAGCCTCGAAAGCATCGATGAAGCCTTCACGCTTAAGAACCTCTAAGACGCTCTTGTTGAGCTTTGAAGACGTAACGAGCACTGAGCGATGCCCAGCACGCTGTCCGTTACGAATTCGAGTGATCATATCTGAAATGTGATCGTTTATCATAAAACTTATCCTCGGCTACTACTTGCGGAACGGCATTCCCATCAACGCCAACAACTCATGCCCTTCCTCATCCGTCTTTGCGGTTGTTACGAAGGTGATGTCGAGTCCACGGATCTGATCGAGCTTCTCGATCTCAATCTCAGGAAACACGATCTGCTCCTTGATACCCATCGTGTAATTACCACGACCATCGAATCCCTTGCGCGGAACTCCGCGGAAGTCGCGAACTCGAGGAAGTGCCACGGTAATGAAGCGATCAAGGAAGTCAAACATCCTCTGCTTCCGCATCGTCACCATAACTCCGATCGGGAGACCCTCACGAAGCTTGAAAGCCGCGATTGACTTCTTAGCCCGTGTAACAACTGGCTTCTGTCCGCTGATTACAGTCATTGCGTACTCGACGAACTGAATCGCCTTTGAGTTATTGACTGCATCACGAACGCCACTGTTAAGAACGATCTTCTGAAGCTTTGGAACCTGCATGGGAGAAGAGTAATTAAACTTCTTCATCAGTGCAGGAACAACATTCTGCTTATAGTGTTCCGCTAAACGACTCATACTTCCTCTTAAGCCCTACTACGCATCAAGCTGTACAAATTTCTTGCTCGATGGATCTTTGTATCCACGAACCTTCTTTCCGTCTGCCGACGTGCTCTTGCACAAGCGCACTGGCTTCTTCAACTTCTCGACGTAATACATAACGTTCGAGATGTGAACGGACTTCTCAACTTGAACCTTTCCACCCTCCTCGCCAGGAGCTGTTGCCTTCTTGTGACGAGTGTAGAGGTTCAACCCCTCAAGAATTACTCGGTCACCTTTATCGCCAACGATCGCCTTGATCTTAGCGACCTGACCCTTAAGGGGTCTCTTCTGCTTGTTACCACCAGAGATAACCATGACGGTGTCTCCCTTCTTAAGCGCGGTAGCAATCTTCTCTACTTTATCTGCTTT
>JBIIYC010000001.1:0-48937 GCA_044347025.1 Bdellovibrionota bacterium | reverse complement strand
TCGACGGAATTAGTGGGTACTAGCGGGGCAGATCTACGGCATAACCCGCTTAGTTTTCAGCTAAAAACGAGGTTATTACGCGCGCGTGAACGGCCCGATATCATCAAAAAGCACCCACTAAAAACGTCGAAGACCCACAACAAAAATACCACCTGTGCATTAGAGCTGCCCACTCTCGGCCCTGCAGTCAGCTGGCACGCTCGCGTTCACAGCAATCCGTACCGAGGTGTAACTACTGCAACCAGGGCAGCTCACTCTCAAGGTTCTTAAGAACATCCTTCAGGTCGACACCCGACGGGGCTATGACGACACCACCATCGACCTGACGCGCTATTTTGCCGAGGAACTCCTCTTGTTCAACATCGGAACTACCCAGCTTCACTTTTTTAATACGATCGGCACCTAAGAGGTCGAGATCCTCTTCTAACATGTCTTTTTCGTGCGCCAAGATGACAAGGCGGTGGCCGTTGATACACACCGACGCCGGTCTTTTACCTGTGTAGGGGACAAAGAAGTTATCCATACAATACATAAACTCCTCACATTTATTTCGTGCGAGGCCTTGTCTGGTTTGTAATCACTCTTTACCGCAATTTCAATTGTGCATTACAACGCGCTCCGAGCAGTTCAGCAATATGAGTTTGCAGGCACACACAAATCCTATGTGTTCATAACCACTTGCGAGAACTCGGCGTATGATGGAGGCGAGCCTGTTAACGGCCCATCGCCTTGTAGACCCGGCCGGGAAGCGGAACTCCCATAATCAACTCAGCAAGTTTCGCTGCCGCGCATAGCCCTTCTAAGTCGAGTCCCGTTTCGATTCCGAGCGATCGGCAGAGGTACACCAGATCCTCGGTGGCTACATTCCCGGCAGCGCCCGGTGTAAATGGACACCCACCGATGCCGCCTATTGAAGTTTCAAAGGTCGTTACCCCCAACTGCAACGCCACGTAACTATTCGTTAGCCCCAGCCCTCGCGTATCATGCAGGTGCAGAGAAACAGGGATACCAAGTCCCCGGACAGCCGAGATGCAGCGCTCCAAGGAGAGGGGATCTGCCATACCAACTGTGTCTGCCAGACATATCTCCGCAGGCAGCTCCCCTTCGCGTCTGAGAGCATCCAGATACTGAGAAATGAGATCCACCACAACGTGGGGTGAGATAGCTCCTTCGTACGCGCAGCCGAAGGCCGTGGAGACCATCAGGCCATATACCCTCTTTTTATGCGCACGAAAGAGAGAACACCACGAAGTCACGTCCCGAAGTGATTCTTCGATAGTCGTATTACTATTTGCTCGTAGGAAGCTCTGACTCGGAGATGTATACAACCACCCCTGGTTTGACAACGTAGCCGCAGCTTCAGCACGCTCAAAGCCCCGCTTATTTAGGTAGAGCGCGGTAAATCGAACTTGAGAATTGGAAGGCAAGCGCACTACGAGCTCTTCAGCATCGGCGAGCTGCGGAACCTTGTCGGGGCGCACGAACGATGTGACCTCGACATCACGCAATCCCGCCTGGACTAATGCATGTATGAGGTCGACTTTGCGGTCCGTCGCAACGACCTTGGGAAACGCTTGAAATCCCTCGCGTGGGCCCACTTCGCGAATAACAACTCTCTGAGGAAAAAGCGTCCGAACCATCCCACTCTCACGTATCTATTTCGGCCCCAGCACCACATACGAAACTCATATGTGAACCACCCACAGCTATAGGCTATTGCCGATAATCTTCGATGAATAGCTTACACTGGGCATCTTCGCCGTGTACAATGCAACTTTCGCGGCGGCTCTCGCAGTACTTCTTTAAGTACTGGACCTCACTCTCTTTTGCCCTCGGATTCGATTGTAGCTCGGCTTCGCTTTCGTCAACATCACGGAGACAGTTCATAAACGCCCGGCTGACAGCAGCTCTAAAAGCCGTTTCCGTCGCCGTCGCAGCAACCGTTTGCGCCGGCGCCGCCGTGTCAGAGGGAACTACTACCTCCGCAGAAACCCGCGCCGAGACCGCGACTACAAACAAGGTAGCAACCGCAAGATGAAACGCGTTACGTGCCAGTCGCACCTGAGGAAGATGGTTGTTACGCGCTCTTAGTCCACGCTTGCTCAAACGTCGCCTCTTTACTGATTCGTAACATTACTGGGTAACCCGAGCCGTTGCGTCGCTCAGGTATTTTTCTTGAACCGGAAATCTCTTCTTCACCTCGGCGATGAGGCCCGCAACACTCGCCTTCTCCTCGGGGGTTGTTGCAAGTAGTGACAACGCATCGACGGCCTCTACCGCCACAAAGCTGCCGCGCTCAGCAAGAGCTTGCAGCGTCTGCTTGGCGGTTTGGCGGTAGGCATCCGACTCTACCAGGGTCTTTGCCAATCCGAGGGCTACAACCTCTGCGATCGACCGCTCTGGACTCCCCTCTTTACCAGCCTTCTCCCAAGAGTTGCTTACGAGAATTGAATTAGTCGTCTCATAGTCACGGAAACGGCCAGCAACAAGGCCCCGATACAGATTAGCCAGGGTATCGAACGGATGTGGCGATTCGAGCGCCGCTATCATTAACGAGATCTTTTCACGGAGCTGCTCAAGCTCTTTACTGCCGGCCTCTAGCTTCGCACCCGCCTCATCTTTCGCTTTTTGATCGGAGCTCTTCTGCTGCTCTGTTCGCACGCTCTCAAGCTCATCTTGCTTAGTGACTATGGCCTTGTAGGTATCCTGAATTTCGCTGAGGCGCGCCGTCGCATCACCGCGCTTCTGAGCTGCGGTTGTTGTAAAGATGTTGTAGGCAACCATGGCCCCTGCAACGACGACAAGGGTGAGTAGTGCGGAACGCCAATTCCGCGCGATGAACCGGACGAACGCATCGTTTTTTGCTGCTTCGCTAATCGCGGGGTCTTCGAAGATATTTCGTGATGTTGTGGTGCTTGCCTGCTGCTCGTGCTTTGGTGCGGTGGTGGTCACGGTACATACTCCCTTCGGGAACTATTCACGTTGGTCGTAGCAGACACCGCTCTAAATGTACAGGGGAACTATGGCTCGGTGGGCGCCAGCGAGCACCTACGTATGTCACGTTTTGTACTTAAAATCCTCTGGGTCGAGCTGCGACAGAAGCTCCTCCCACTTATCTTTGTCGATCCCCGCAAAATCCGGCGACTCATCGGCCGAAGCACTCCCTTCCGCCTCGCTTCCCTCGACCGGCGCCGTAGCGGACTCCTCGGCGGAGGATGGCTCCGGCAGAGGCAGTGGGTTGGAGTCCCCAAAAGCGATCTTAGCCTGATCTAGTACTGCCTGTGCGACATAGATTGGCGCTGAGGCCCGAAGCGCCATCGCGATAGCATCACTTGGGCGAGAGTCGAGTACTATAACCCTATCTCCCTGCCCGAGAACCAGTTCTGCAAAATACGTAGCCTCTCTCAATTCGGTGATAACCACTCGCTGCACAGTAACACCGACCTCAAGTAGGAGGTCGAAAAACAGGTCATGCGTCAATGGGCGAGCCATCGCGACCTGCTTTATTGCACTCGCAATGGAAGTGGCCTCTGGGATGCCGATCCAAATTGGAAGCGTGATATCCCCAGACTCGTCCTTCAGGACGACTATCGGCGCTTGAGTTGCTGGATCAATCACCAGCCCCCCGACAAACAT
Source organism: Bdellovibrionota bacterium (assembly GCA_044347025.1). Lineage (GTDB taxonomy): Bacteria > Bdellovibrionota_C > UBA2361 > UBA2361 > OMII01 > OMII01. The sequence goes on along the minus strand of JBIIYC010000001.1, from coordinate 45,301 downwards.
CTCGATTGCGGAATCGTGTGCCATGTAACCTAATCACGCCTGCGGCAAAACGCCGTCGTGCGGCTCGTAGAAAAGTGGGCGAACTCAACCAGAACTAGCAGAAGCTCTTATCTATCTATAGAGTACCACGCAGATTTTCCGCAAGTCCATGAAAACGGCGGAGCGCTTCGGCCAAAAAGGCCCGGTCCTCGGTGAGTCCCACCACCCTACGCCAGCTCGCCAAGCAGGGTGAACCTCTTAGGGGCGACGATACGGGCAGTAACAATATCACCTACTTTAACCCCATCGTACGGCCGGTCGAAGTTCACTATCACATTCTGTGAGCTTCGGCCCTGAAGACAACCCTCGTGGGCGGGATTTGAGCCATCCACCAGGACTTCCAGCTCTTTACCAACCCAGGTAAGAAGCCGATTGCCCGTAATTCCTTCCTGCTTTCGTTGCAAAACCTGGAGTCTCGCGAGCTTTTCCTCCTGTGTCAGCAACTCCTGCATTGTGGCAGCTGGCGTTCCAGGGCGCGCGGAAAAGGCATACGAATAGCTATTATCGAACTGGCAGAGCTCCATTACCTCTAATGTCTGCTGAAAATCCTCCTCGGTTTCCCCTGGAAAGCCGACGATGATATCAGTCGTGATCGCCATGTCAGGCACGCGCGTGCGCAGGTCATCGATAATTCGGAGGTACTTATCACGTCGATAGTTTCGATTCATCGCCTTTAGAATTCGATCACTACCGGACTGCAGTGGCATATGAATATGCCGACAGACCTTTGGATTTGAAACCACGAAATCGATGAAGTCCTGCCGGACCTCTTGTGGATGGGGGGATGTGAATCGAATTCGCTCAACTCCTGCGATGTTAGAAATACGCTCCAATAAATGAACAAACGATATCCGAGGAGAGAGATCGAGGCCGTACGAATTTACGGTCTGACCGAGCAGAAATATCTCTCGACTTCCCCGGTGAACAGCCAGTCGAACCTCGCGCTCAATCTCTTCAAGAGCGCGAGAAACCTCCGGACCGCGGGTCGTGGGAACGATGCAGTAGGTGCAACTTTTGTTGCAGCCACGACTGATCGAAATGAAGGTCGTAGTATTCTGCTTTTGGCCAGCCCGACTCGGATCGATCTCGGCGAATCCAAGCGGCAACTCCTCCCACTCCTCCCGATAATCAACGGCAACCTGTGGAGGCGCCCCCTTTTTTCGCAGCTGAATGAGGGATGGAACGAGTGAGAGATTGTGGGTTCCAAATACGATATCCACTCCTCGTCCGTACTTTGCGATCTTCTCCCCTTCTTGCTGCGCAACGCAACCACACACGCCAACCATCATGTTCGGCCGTGCGCCCTTGAGTCCCTTCAGCTCACCCAACATACTGTAGAGCTTCTTCTCTGACTTATCTCGAACACTACAGGTGTTAATAAGGACTAGCTCTGCTTGCTCAGGAGTTGCGACTGGCCGGTAGTCTTTTTCTAAAATCTTGTAGAGCTTCTGAGTGTCGTGCTCGTTCATCTGACATCCGTAGGTGCGGATGTACACGCCCGGCTTTTCAGGCTGCACTTCAGTCGACTTGTCAGATTCACCTTGCATAAACAAACGCCCTGTACGGAACTCGGAATCTCCTCAGACCCACGGAGCGGAGTCTGGCACAATCGCCCTTATGTCATGCACTCCACTCCCAGAGCCCAGCGCTGGGCCCCAGACTATTCGGAGTCAAAGGAGACGATACGGACTACCGGCTGATATGCGACCTGGTCTGTCGCCGGAACGAACTTCTCCAACGTAAGCCTAAAAGGCTTGGTCGCTCCTCCGCCCAGACGGAGGTTGCGAACCTCAATTCGCCGTTCATTCTCAAGAATTTGATGTGGCAAATCAAGTTTATCGGCCGGACTAAAACCCGCCACGAGCACCACATTTCGGATAGTTGCCTGGCCCGCGTTGAAAAACTCCCCCTTTATGGAGAACTTCACGAGGCATTCCTCCGGGGAAGCGCAGCTACCATCAGGGACTCGATGCACCTCAAGATCACGTAGCGCCAAGTAGTCCTTTGGCTCCTCGGGCGCCTTCATCGATGCCTTTGGCGTCTCTAGGTAGGGCTGAGCATCCCGTCCCCACAAGACCTCAACTTGATAATTCGATATGCCCGTGGATGGTAGCGAGAGTGAAAAAGGCACTGGCACATCTCTCCGCAGATCGCTTTGCTTGGGGGTGAGATCACTAAATGGGTGAAAAGAAACTCGCTGTTCACCACTCTGATCCAACGCCGCCAGGCGAACCAACACCTCCTTTGCAGCCCAGTTCGTCTTCGGAACCAAACGTCCGGTGATGACCAACCGATCCCCGTCATTCACCTCCGAGAGCACATCGAGCCGAAAGGGTGTAACCGACGGATCTCCGCCCTGCGCCGAGTCAATCGCTTTAGCGCGCGAGGCAGCATCACCGGAGAAAACTGCGCAGCCAGTTATGGCCACTAACGAAGCCCCGACACAACACAACCGTCCTATCTGACGAAATCCGAGCATAGCCAACTACCCCTCTAGCTTCGTTCTGGAGCTCAACATCCAACCATCGACGGTATTGAACTCCCAAACCTGCTCCTCAACCGTTGTGTTCACAACAAGTTGGTTTACTCTGTAAGACTCAACCTTCATGATCAATCGCGCTTTACGGGCATCATCAATCCACTCCACCTCTTCTATCCGCGATTTAACAATCCGCTCATGCTCGCTGCCCTCTCGCAGTTGCTTGGAGACCTCTAATCGGGCCTCAGGGGTGACCAGCGCCAGAGCATCCGTCTTGTTGCCAAACACACGCGCATCGGAGAACTTCTTCACTTTCGGAGCCAGAAGAGTCATGCGATCTTCTGCTGTGAATCCAGATTCCTTGAATGCCTGCACAAACGGCACCATAAAGCACCCAGTGGCGGAGGAGCACACAACCCCGGCACATATGATGGTTTGAGCTAATCGGTACAACTGGCGCATGATCTATTTGTCTCCTTGTTTCGGATCGGTCTTTGCTGTGTCGGCCTCTGGCACCTGCTCATCAGAGCCAGCGTCCTTGCCTCCTATGAGGCTAGAGAGGAAGTTCTTAATGCGCCTACGATCGTGATCTGGAAGATAGCTACCGTTGCGTCGCGCTGGCGCTGGGTGTGCTTCAGAGTATTTAGCCTGCGCCTTAAATAGCTCATCTCCGCGGAGCGCCTCAATCAGCTTCTGCGCCTGCTCTTTATCTTTATCGGTGTGGGGCGCAAGCTTGCTGTGCAGATTTCGCGCTGCAACAACTACAACGGACCCCGAGAAGAACACGATGAAGCTAAACAACGCTAGTCGCTGAAGAAGTGGCATGTCGATAGGTTAGCGCGACAGCATTAAACTGAAAAGGATATAGTTAGGGCGAGGCGCGGCGGAAAGAGCGCCCAGATCTGGCGCTGCATCGAAGAAAAGCCTCGTAGCAACCATGGGAGGCTAGCCACTTTAGCCGACACTCAACGCTTCTAGCCCGCATAAAGCCTCACATCACCTCGGCGCCTCAAAAAATTCGACCGCGTAGAAATCCTCCGCAAAGGGTGGGACTGTTCCACCTCGACACAAGAAAGGCGTGTTGGAGGGCTCGCCGCTCAGTAGTTCTAATAGGCCCTCGATGAGCCGTTCGACCTAATAGGCATTTCGGTTGCGGAAACCATTGATGATGGTCATCAAAACGATTTTTATATCCAAGAGAAGCGACCAGTTCTCGATGTAATACAGGTCGTGCTCAATACGCTTATCAATTGAGGTATCGCCGCGCCAACCGTTCACCTGAGCCCAGCCCGTGATACCGGCCGGCACCTTATGGCGCAACATGTAACGAGGAACTCGCTGACGGAACTCTTTGATGAACACCGGTCGCTCCGGGCGAGGACCAACAATCGACATATCGCCACGTAACACGTTGAAAAGCTGGGGAAGTTCATCAAGGCTCGTCGACCGAAGCAAACGCCCAATAACGGTTACTCGACCGTCACCGGGGGTTGTCCAGCCAGGGCCGGCTACCTCAGCATCAAGCTTCATGGTTCGAAACTTGATGATGCTAAACCGGCTACCGTCAAAGCTCACACGCTCCTGCTTGAAAAGAATTGGACCACGCGATGTGAATTTCACCAACAAAGCGATGAGCAGCATGACTGGAGAAAACACCAACAGGGAGATACTGGCCAAGCAGAGATCCAACGCCCGCTTTGTGAACAGATTGATCCCGTCTAAAGGGCATCCCTGGAGGCTAATAACTGGCAACCCCTCGAACTCCTCTATCGCCCCACCGATGCTCGCAAACTGATACAGGTCGGGAATCACTTTTATGTCGAGGATGGAATCCTTCAACTCCGCCATGATCTCCGGTAAGAGCTGGTGATCCTCAAGCGGAAGGGCCACAACAACCTGGTCGATATCTGTTCGACCAAGGAATGTCCCAAGGTCTGAATATTGGCCAATGACCGGGATACCACCTGGACCTCTGCGCTCGGTACCGTCACGTGAAAGACATCCGATAAGCTGGATGCCGAGCTCCTGATGGAGGCGAATCCGACTCACCATATCCGCGGCTACCTGCCCGGCTCCCACGATCAGCATGTAGCGGAGGTTGTAGCCCTTGCGACGAACTTCGCGTAGGAAAAAACGGAGCGCTGTTCGCTCACACACTGTGAGGACCGTAGCGAGCGCCCAAAAATACAGGAACACCAGTCGAGAAAACTGGATACTCTTTTCTCGGAAAAGATAGGTCATCGAAATGAGAAGCAGGATGGAAAGAGCATTCGCATTGACCAGCACCCACAACTCTCGCGTGCGCCGCACACCTCGCATCGGTCGATAAAGGCCCATCCGACGAAACACGAAAGCCCATATCAACCAGATGAACAGGAGCATGGCCAGGTACTGGGCGAAGTCCGGAACACCCTTATCTACCGGAACGAGGCCTGACATAAATCGCAGCCAATACGCTATCATCCAGGCAGCCGACACGACCACGAGGTCAGCCACGATAAAAAGGTATTCAAAAAGTTGTCTCTTTTGCTTAAGCATGAGGCTCTCTACTGTCCGCCCTCAAGTGAGACTCCGTCTATCTCGGATTCTCGGGTTGGAGTGACTCCTGGGTCTATCTTGATCTGTCCGCACAATCTTTGCCAGTTTTGAAAAAACTGTGAATAACTAAAGCATGTTGCATGCTCGCGTGCGATCTCAGGAGAGAACTGCTCTTCGTTATCACAGAAGAATCGCACAGCGTTGGAGAGGGCCTGCACCGAGCCGACCCCTGACTTGGGTATAAACACTCCACTGTACGCCGATAGGGAATGCGCTGGGAGAGGATCCCCAAGCGTATAGCCACGCACTGTCTCTGCAACGCCTCCAGCTTGTATTGCGATCACCGGCCGACCCGACGCGAGGCACTCGACAGGCACAATGCCAAAATCCTCTATACCCGGAAACACGAGCGCCCGACACCGTCGATAGCACTCCCATAAAAATGCTTCACTGACATGTCCCAGAAACCGAACATTCATGTTCGCACGAGCCCGCAGCTTCTCTAGCTCTGGCCCCTTTCCCACAATCCACAAAGGGATACCCAAGGCATTGAATGCATCAACAGCGACCTCTATTCGCTTATACGGAACCAGTGCGCCAGCACAGAGGAAAAACGGCTCTGGGTGCTGCGCAAAAAAAGCTTCCTCGGCCTCGGTTAGCTCCGCATTAATTTCGTGCGCCATTCGAACCGGAGGTGGGATAACGACCGACGACCGCCCGTAATACCTTCTAATACGCCCGGCAATGAAGGAGCTAATCCCCACAAATTCAGATACACTGCGCGCCCCCCGCCTGTCCCACCATCGTAAATAACTCAAGAGAGGCTGCAGAAAAAACAATGAAAGTCCGCTGAAATACGAACTCGCCTGATCCCAGATATAGCGCATCGGCGTAAAGCAGTAACACACGTGCGTTGCTCCTTGTGGAACGCGTACATTTTTAGCTGCCGCATGCGACAGTGAAATGACGAGATCGTATCCCGTTAAGTCGATCGAACGAATCGCTAATGGGTATATCGGCAAGAAGAAGCGGTACAATTTCGAAATGCCACGGATGCGCTGTAAGAACGAAACACCCCTCACACGCTCGTCGATAACAGCAGTAGTTGAGCCCGGCACGTGGACCAAGGTAAAGATGTCTGCCTGTGGGTACAGCGATACGAAGGCCTCAAGGCAGCGCTCGCCACCCCGCATACCAGTCAACCAATCGTGAACAAGTGCCACCTTCATTGTGCAACCGCTCCTCGAATAACCTCTTCGTAGAGAGTTCGCACTTGTGTCGCTACCACCGGCAAAGAGAACCGTGCCAGATGCGAATCGATATTACTTCGCGTGCGGTCTGTACGAGCACATCCCGCTGCTAATGCCGAGGCAAGTGCTTCGACAGACATATCAGAAGCCACTATATCTTGCTCCGTTAGAAGCTCTCGAATCGCCGGAACGGGGCGACAAATTACGGGCGTGCCACACGCCTGCGCCTCCAGCGCCGGTAGGCAGAAGCCTTCCGCAACCGATGGCACCACCAGCGCCCGGGCCTTTCGATAAAGGTCTCGAAGCTCCGTCGTTCCAACGGCCCCCAACACATGCACGCCACGCACTCCCTCAACAAGCGAGCGAAGCGCCGGTGTATTCCCCAGGTGCTCCGCACCATATCCAACTAAGAAAAGATCGGGACACAGGTCGTGAAACGCCCCACTCGTCTGGAGGCTTCGATAAGCCCGAAGAAGATCCTCGAGTCCCTTGTGGGGTTTTAGATTCGAAAGAACCGAGAGCAGATACGGTCGAGCAGACGACCCAACGCTCGCCTGATTCTCCCGGCCACTATCACCGCCGAGGAACGCTGCAATCGCATTCGGAATGTAGTGCACTTTATCAGCGGAAACTCCCAAGCTTGAGATCAGTGCTCGTTTGGTGTCTCGACTTACTGCGATCACCCGCGTAGCCCGCGAAACAGCGGACGACAATAGTGGCTTCGCGATTATTGGGTAGAAAAATCGCTCTGGATGTTCAATGTGAATTAGATCATGCACCGTAATGACTGTAGGGATTGGAACGCCAAAGGGAAGGACGTAATGCGGAGCATGGAAGAGATCGAATCGGGAGAAGGGAATGCGACGAGAGAAAAAAAACAGCTCATCCACCGAGTACGGTCGGGCGCTATCGAAGATCCATTCTACATCACGAGCAAATGGAACCCGATCTGCCTGGGCCTTCGTTGATACAACCGCAATTGAAGCTCTCCCCAGCTGCAAAAGCCCTTGAATCAAGTTCTCCGTGTATACACCGATCCCTCCGTGCCCCAGCTTCCGTCCATCAATGAGAAGCTTAACAGGTGGCAGAGAAACCGGAGCTATGAGGTCAACCGCGGCTGTCATACGATTTTTTCACCGCCTTGCTGCAACATTACGCGCTAACACGCTGTTGACTGACGCGATACCACCTTGAACGGCGACTTAGTTGGCCGCTTTACGCTTCCATGGAGTGCTATCATCACCTTCTCGTGTGGAGAATACGCGCCGAACGACGTAGATCTTCTTGCTTTGAGATTCATAATAGGTGCGAGCAAGAACCTCTGCGAGCAAACCAAACACGAGGAACTGCAATCCGATAATAACCATCATCACTCCAAGGGTGAGGAGAGGACGGTTACCCATCGGCTGATGCTCGAAGAAACGCTGGTACGTCATACCCGCCAGAATCGCAACACCAGCCAACGCAGACGAGACACCAACTAGACCGAAGAGGTGAATCGGACGTTTCGAATAGCCGAGAAGAAACTTCACCGTGATAAGATCAAGCACGACTCGAATGGTGCGAGAAATGCCGTACTTAGATGTCCCGTACTTCCGCTCGCGGTGATTTACCGGAACCTCAACGATCTTTGCGCCCATTTCATTCGCCAGCGCGGGGATGAAGCGGTGCATCTCTCCGTAGAGACGAAGGCCACGCGCAATCTCGCCAGTCATTACTTTGAGAGTGCATCCATAATCGTGCAAGCGAACGCCTGTTGCCCATGAAATGAGGCGGTTAGCAAGCATGCTCGGCAACTTGCGGCTAATGAACTTATCTTTGCGAGCCTTACGCCATCCCGCCACGAGGTCGAATCCTTCATCGAGCTTTGCCACCATCTGAGGAATCTCTGCTGGGTCGTTCTGCAGGTCACCGTCCAGGGCAACCACGATCTCATATTGTGTGTGATCGAAGCCGGCTGCCATCGCAGCTGTCTGTCCAAAATTACGACGCAACTGAACGAGTTGTAGGTGAGGATCATTGCCACCGCACTCAAGGAGGCGCGCCACCGTGCGATCTCTCGAACCATCATCGACGTAGATGATTTCATACGGTCGATTCATGCTACTGAGAACCTGAGATACTTCCTTAAAGCCCTCAGCGACATTGTCCTCTTCGTTATAGACCGGAATAACTACTGAAATACCTCGCATGAACACCCTGCCTCTAAAAGAAACGTCCGACGGAGTGTATCACAGTAAAAAACCTAAACACAGCGCCCCCACACGAGGAAAGAAAGGGGCAGGAAAGCGCTTAAGTGCCTGTCTTCACATCGTTTATTACGGCCGAGCCGACTCCGAGGCCCCCCAATCCATTAACGCCCTCCGAAACTAATCACAACACTTTCAATAGGTTAGACACCACCCAGAAAAACGCTCCCCTACCCGCGCCATCAAATTCCCCGTCGTAAGAATTCGCTTTTGGGTAGCGTGGGCCGACCCGTATACTGAGAGCATCTAAAGAGTTCGGGCAGCATAAGACTTAGGTGGGAGCGCGCGATGCAACTCTCTGACATTCTTTCGACCTCTTTGGTCAGTGGTAATCTGGCAGTGGACTTGGCGCTGCTATTTCTTGCCGGTCTCGGCCTCTATCGCCTCACCCACAAGACAGTTAGCCACGCCACTACTGTGCGAAACCAGAAGGAGCGAGCCCGAAGGCTGACGCTCTCCCTCTCGAAAGACGATGAAACAATCGCATCCTTACGCCAGGAGCTCTTAGGAGCGCGTCAACAGACCCAAGCCGTTCTCACTCCCTACCTTGAGGAGCTAGACCAGGTTCGAAAGATGGCGGCCTCTCTTGAAGAACGCGAGGTTGACCCTGAGCATGAGAGTCTTGAAACGCAACTACAGCGCGCGACGGCCAAATCTCGTCACCCCGGACACTAACACTGTCGGAGAAGCTATTTCCTCATCCCGGTAGCAAGGCAATCACCGCGAAAGTTCGCTGAGCAACTCTTCGTATTTCGCAACTACACTATCCCACGAGTAGCTCTTCATCACTCGACTCTCGGCTTTCGCTCCAAGCGCGGAGACCCGAGAGGGATCATCCAGTAGGCTTTGGAGTATCTCTGCTAACTGATCAAATCGATTTTTTTCAAATGCGACACCGGCATCACCGATTACCTCTACGTTCTCAGGGGTGCCGTTGACCACCACGCAATTCCCGTACGACATCGATTCAATCAGAGCTGGATGCGTACCGCCTACTTCCGTGGCTTGCACGTAGAGATAGCAGTTGCTCTGAAACTCTTGATACGCCTCGCCGAACTGAAACCCGGTAAATACAACCCGACTATTTGCTGTCTCTCGCAGCAATTTCTTGTACTCCGTTGCGTATGGCGCATCTCCAACTATCACCAACGGCAGATCCGTCTGAAGACGGTTGTACGCCTGGATAACACCAAGCGCATTGTTCTCAGGCTCTAAACGGCTCACGTACAGGATATATCTCTTGGAAGTAAGCCCAAAAGCCCGCAGAGCTTCTCCGGGTTGCCTGCGCACCGGATGCACCCCGTACGGTATCACCGTCGAATCGATGCCGTAGGCATCTCGATAATAATCAGCGATGACTTCGGCGTCAGACACTACACGAGTGGCAAATCGCACTGAACACCACTCCCCAAGGCGATACCACGCCTTGCCCAAAGCATTCCATTTCGCCCGATTTCGCTCGATGCCGTCCACATTAATAAGGAGCGGTTTTCTCTTCATCAGCAACAACGGTGCGAACGGACTGTTGGCAGCGTTACACACAATGATCGCATCGACTCGTCGGAACAGCATGTCGAGAAACGAGGTAAACGCATGAAGCGGAGTTTCAAGATACTTGTGAAAGATCGTGGGAGTGTCGCGTCGCTCTACGCCGTCGATCGCCGGGCGTGCCCCCCACCGACTCAAGAACCGACACCGCCCATACACCGTCACATGATGCCCCCGCGCGACCAATCGGGTCGACAACTGCTCAGCGAAGGTCTCAAACCCACCATAACGAGCCGGCAACCCGCGAGTACCGAGGAGCGCGATTCGAAGCGGTCGACGAGACAAGCTCTCACTCATGATATGCGCCTAACGATAGTCGAGTAGTGTTTACGCAAATCGCCACGATGTTCCACTCTTGGAGTCGAGCACGTCTACGCCATGATGATTAAGCACCTTGCGGAGTTCATCTGAGCGAGCAAAGTCTTTTCTGTCTCGCGCTTCGCGACGCTCCGCGACGATCGCGTTAACTCGCTCAACCGAAAGAGGCTCCGCTCCGGCCACTCGAGCAGCAAGTGTAAGACCCTCCATCTCAACCGCAGCGATATCATCAAAGAATACGCCAAGAATCCAACCTAGTTCGCGGATGAGTTGAACGTGGCGTCGCACGGAGTCCGTCACCGACTGTCCACCATCGAGTTCACGAACGACTCGCGCTCTCGCCTGTTCAAGAGCCACCAGCGCCTCTGGCGAATTAAAATCGTTATCCATAGCCGCCTCAAAGGCCTCAACGAGGGTTTTGTCCTCGACACCAAACTCGGCAACCACAAGAGGCTCTGCACCACTTGGAACCCTTTCAAAAAGTCTATGAAACTCAAGGAGTGAATTCAGATTCTCACGAAACAACGCATCGGTCAGATCGATACTTGAGCGGTAATGATGTCGAGCTACAGCAAAACGCAGAGGCGCAACTCCGAAACGTTCGATACCATCCACGAGTCGCAGAAAATTATTAAGCGACTTTGACATTTTCTGGCCGTCGATGTTCAGCAAGCCCGAATGCATCCAGATGGTGGCGAAACCACATCCCGAAAACGCCTCGGATTGCGCGATCTCATTTTCGTGGTGTGGGAACTTGAGGTCGATCGCCCCTCCATGGATGTCGATGCGATCACCCAACGTTTCATGAATCATAACAGAGCACTCAATATGCCACCCAGGACGTCCAACGCCCCATGGAGACGGGCTTGAGAGGGCCGTGCTATCATCGCGCTTCCACAATGCGAAATCGAGAGGTGAGCGCTTCTCTTTGTCGAGTTCTTTGCGCACACTTTCATACAACATGCTCGTGTTTTGGTTTGAGAGCTTGCCGTAATCATCCTTCTTGTTAACGTCGAAATACACACTCCCCTCGGGAGTGGCATATGCGAATCCCTTTCGAATCAGCTCCTCGATAAACGTGATGATCTGCGGAACATACTCGGTGACACGGGTCAACTTACTAACCGGCGCTACGTGAAGGCGCTCCGCACACCGATAGAACTCATCAGTATACTCGCGAGTCATCGCTATCGGATCGACCCCGAGACTCAACACCTTCGTGATAATCTTGTCATCGATATCGGTGACGTTCTGAATGTAGTTGACCGAGAGTCGTCGGTACGAAAGGTAGCGGCGGATGATGTCGAACCGCATAACAGTAAGTCCGTGCCCCACATGCGAGTGGTCCTGCGGAGTTAATCCGCACACGTACATCTTCAGCTCTGGACTGTTAGGGCTCGGGTCAATCGGATCGAGCAGGACCTTACCGCCACCCAATGAGTTGTAGATCGATATCTGTCGGGCGCTGGCCCTATATTCATGTGCGCTTTGAAGCATGTGCGTAGCTCCTCCCGGAGGTGATGGTACCCGGTAGAGCCGGCAATTGGAACCCTCCGAAGAGCGGATACTGGTCGCTCGAGAGGCGAGGCAAAACCGCCTATTCCGCCTCGTGAACGTGCCCGTAAATGTAGCCGAAGCGAAAAATCCGATATTTGGGGGTACGTTTACGAGCACGTTGACGTTCCCGGTGTGAGTTCTAGAGTAATGACTCTAGTAGGTTTTGCCGTGCGTCCCTAGCAGGGCGGTGAGAAAAGGTTCTGTAATCAGCATTTTCAGAGTTTTGACAAAACAAGGCGGATACGACGAAAAAACCGGAGGCGGATACTCTGAGATACGTTGGGGATTTTTTCGGCGGCTCGAACGAAGTCCTTGTCCGCCGACGCCTTGGCGTAGGAGGAAGTCAAAGTATCGAAATGTGCAACGGGAGGTCTTTTTTCACTCCCCTGCTAGGGCACCATCGCTTCAGGAAACGGATCACGATTCCGCATAAGCGCCCTTGGAATGGAAACGGCATCGCCGATTCGCAATACCTGCCCCGGAGAAAGACGACTCGCCTTAGCTAGCCGAATAGCGTTCTGCGCATCTTCGGTATACCAGTCTGCAAGGGCCTCCATGGTCTCGCCGGCGAACGTCACGTGATGTACGTACCCCGATCGACTCGACTCTAAGCGTGCCACCCCAGCCACCCCTGGTGGCCTGAGCTGTCCTCGCACATCTGGGTGGTATGCCACCGGTGCCGCAACCGTAGGCTGCCCTCCCAAGTCCGCGACGACGGGAGCAGCTTTGGATTGCTGCCGCCGGAGAGATTCAGCATCAGCAGCCGAGAGCGGCTCTATGCCGACCAAAACCCATGCCCCCTCTTGTCGGGCACACACATAGACCTCCCCGTATTTTGGATAGAAGAGTCTGAGAATCGTCGTTTGGAGAAACTCGCGCTCGACACTTATTCCCTCAGGCATCCCATGCTCTTTTACCAAAAGGCGAAGGGACTCGCTGCCGCTCAGGTGCTCAGCCAGGAACTGCTGTGTCGGTTGAGTTTCATCGTTCAGGACAAGGATTAGAGGCCCCCTGCCCGAGATCTTATCGAAGGTGGCGTTGCGCGGCTGAATCTTTATCGAACACGCATTCAGGGATACTAAGAGAAGGATGACCAAAAAGGATTGCCACGGGCGCTGGGAGTCGTGACGCTTCGACATTAGTATAACCTAGGTAACCCAATCAGGAGTTAAAAACCGGCTGAGATCGAACAGTCCTCGTACAAATCAAGATGGCGCAACGTACGCAGACGATTCCGCGAAAAAGACCGAGAATGTCGGATTCTACGAAGTTTTTAGGCGCGACAAAGTTCCCCTACTGAGCTTGTCGAGCTATCCCATAAAAGTCCTCGTTTCCACAGGGAGCCTGGGCGGGCAACGCGCGCACCACCTCGGTAAGGCGCTTTAGCTCTAATGCGGTAACCGTTCGTCCTTGCTGAACAAAATCGTAGGACGTCTTAGCTTCGACGTTTTGGTCGCCAACGTGAATCCGCACGGTATACGTACCGGGGTCTATCATGGAGGAGTTACCACCAGGGGTATCGAACGCGGTTGGATCGGCGGACGTCAGCTTTTCAAAGACCGAGCGCGCTAGTTCCTTGGACTTCTGGATTTTCTCCGGCGACAGCCGCTCAATCGCCTGCTGCCGGGTGTCGAAACGCCCCCGCTGGATCGTTCCACACTCGACGAAGAGTCCGGCCGGAAGAAGCTTATACTGCTCAAATTCAGTCGCGCTAAGCGATGTGCGGCTCATGATGAGGCTGTAGGATATATGTGATGGAGTCGGTACCCTCTGCAGAGGCTCCACCTGGTCCTCTGTTGAACATCCAACGAGCATTGAAAAAACGGTAAGAAGTAGTCTTCGTTTCATGTATTCTCCCTGCCCGAACGCCGGAAGCCTTCGCCGAGTGATGCCACTCATCCGACCTTACGCATCGTGGCCTACTCGCTCTGCATACACTTTTTCAAGATCGGCAACTCTCTTTGCGGCTTCCTCCCAACGAGCCAGATTCATTTCCAGCTCTTTTTCGGCTGCCGCAAGCTGCAACGAGGCGCTCTGGATCTGTGCTGATTCCTGAGCAGCTGAAGCACGAGCGAGATCCTCCTGAGCCTTCGCAATCTTCTTCTCTAGCGCAGCCACGACCTTCTCAAGGTCTTCGACCTCTTTGCGCGCGGGAGTCAATGCTCGGGATTTCTCCTGCACAAGCTCTGCCTTCTCTCGCTTCTGATCCTTGGATCCGGAGGGCTTATTCTTCTTCTTGTTCTGTTTACGCACAGAGTTTTCTTCGCCTTCCCAACCAATAGCGTCAAGAAACTCGTCGTAGGTTCCCTCGAACACAAATGGTGCATCACCCTGAAACACAATCAGTCTCTTCGCCACACGACGCAGAATCTCCTCACTGTGCGTAACGATGGCGATTGCGCCCTCGAACTCTTCCAGCGCATCGGTGAGGGCCATGACTGACTCAACATCCAAGTGGTTCGTTGGCTCATCAAGCAAAAGAACATTACTGGGAGTCGCCAAGATCTTCCCAAGCAGCACTCGACTACGCTCACCTCCCGAGAGTACCGCAATCTTTTTGAGGGCATCATCCCCTTCGAACATCATACAACCGCAGATAGCTCGCACAGCAGTTCGCCCCAACTTGGGGTTAACCTGCTGGATCTCAGTCTCGATTGTGTTGGAGTTCTGAAGTCGATTCGTATTCGTTTGCGCGAAGAACGACATGGTCGTATTCGGACTGGTCACGACGTCACCCCTTTTGGGCTGCAGTTCGCCCGCCAGGAGTTTCAAAAGAGTCGACTTTCCGCGCCCGTTCTTTCCGATGATGCCAATTCTGTCGTCCTTTTTAATCGCGAAGGAGAGGCCATCAACGAGCGGTGTCTTGGTCGAATCGAAGCCGAAGGAGAGATCTTTGACCTCTACCGGAAAGCGCCCTGGAAAGGGTGCATACACAAACGAGAAATCCAGCGTTGACTCGCTCGACAATTCATCTAAGCGCTCAATGCGGGCCAATGCTTTAACGCGTGACTGCACCACACTCGCCTTACTTGCTTGCGCTTTGAAGCGGTTAATGAAGGCCTCCATGCGTTTAATCTCTTTCTCGCGGTTCTCTCGCGTCCGCTCATGAAGCGCCTCGTCGGCTTCAATCCTCTCAAAAAGCTTCTGAGAGTCTCCCTCGATTTTTCGGAATCCAGCTCGATACAGAAGCGCGCTGTGGGTGCTCACCTGATCGCAGAAATAACGATCATGCGAGATAACAATCATCTCTCCTGGCCATGTCTGCAAATACTCCTCAAGCCACCGCAGGGACACGATATCCAGGTAATTGGTTGGCTCATCGAGAAGGAGTAGATTTGGCTCCGAGATAATCAATTTGGCGAGATTTATCCGGATCTGAAAGCCTCCCGATAGCGCCGTCGGGGCAAGCTGCAGCTCCGCCTCTGAAAAGCCAAGTCCCTCTAAAACGATTTCCGCTTTGTACTGCTCCGCAACAGGATCCCCGGGAAGCACTGAACACACTTCCTCAAGCACCGTACTCTTCGTGAACGAAAGGTGCTGCTTTAAATATCCGATTTTGTATCCTCGCGGAGTACTGATCTCCCCATCATCGGCCGTTTCCTCGCCCGCGATAATTTTTAGTAAAGTCGATTTACCCGAACCATTCCTGCCGAAGAGTGCAACTCGTTCGCCTGGGGCAACGGTGAGAGTGGCCTTAGAAAAGAGTACTCGCTCGCCAAAATGCTTCTCTAGATTGCTGACCTGTAACATACCCGCCCACTAACTACTTCGCTGTAAAACGTCACAGAGTACCCGATTCACCGGTCACTGGCTACGAGCAGGACAGAACCTTTGACTACCATCCGTATCACATCCAACCATGGCAGCATTACCCCGACGGTTATTTCCCACAGAGCGCACTTTGCACTTGTTTAATGACAGGCCCTTCGATACAACAAATTACCAAACGCGAGTCTATTTTTCTCGAAAAGCCGACTCGCACTGGCGTAACCCATTGAAATAAGGGCGTTAAGTATGGGCATCATGAGTACCCCCGGGGGGAGGGCTCGTCATTTCACCGCTGTCAATCACGGACTCTCCCGAGGAGCCCAGTTCAACAAAAGCCAGCACACGCTCGAATTCGACGGCCCGCCAGCACGGGGCAGACGGCAGGGGTATCTCGCTCAGCACCACGCGCTCAGTGCCACCAGAGCCCACGCCCGGGCAAAGACGTCCCAAGCCCCCATCTCCGAGTCACCAACCACACACCAGACACCGCAGTTACCAATTATTCCGTACAAGGAGCAGATAGTACGGACTATTAACGAGAACCCTTACACAATCCTGGTTGCACCAACGGGAACCGGCAAAACTACTATGCTTCCCCTGTTTCTGCTGGAAGCAGGGTACGATCAGATCATCGTCACGAACCCACGCCGCGTGCCCTGCGTACAAGTAGCTGAGCGAGTGGCACACCTCGATGGAACGAGTGTGGGCGAGCGGATCGGATACCGACACGGTCTCAAACAAGAGGTGTCGAACGATTGCGAAGTCATCTTTACCACCGAGGGCTACCAACTTGAGCGAGAGCTCAAAAAGCGCGAACAAGGTAAGCGCGTCTATATCCTCGACGAGGCGCATGAGTTCACCGCCAACTGGGAGGTGCTCTTGGTACTCCTACGCGAAGCTATGCAACGTGGCGACGACATCAAAATTGTGATCGCCACAGCAACGCTTGAGAGCCATAAGCTCGCGAGCTACCTCGGAAATGATGGTAGATCGGTAGCCGTAATTGATATCCCGGTAAAACACTACGATATCCGTGAGATAGATCCTGGATCGAATCGGTCAGTAGCGAGCAACCTCGAAGGTGGAACGCTCGCGTTCCTGTGGGGGAAGGGCCGTATTGGGAAGGTCGCGGATGCCCTTCAATCAATGAAGCCACACATTCGTCCGATCCCTTTTCACAGTGAGCTTCCGCACAAACACCAAAGAGCTGCCCTGGATGCTTTCGACAAAGGCAATGGAGCGTTGCTCGCGACAAATTGCCTGCAAGCTAGCGTAACGGTACCAAAGGTTACCCGGGTTGTGAGCGAAGGATGGGTACGCCGCGAACGCGTAGGCGTTGATGGAGAGCGACACCTCGCGATCGAGGAGTGCTCACAACATGAGATTACCCAACAAAAGGGGAGAACCGGACGTGTGGGCCCCGGAGAATTCATCCTCGTAGGAGGTGGACGCCCACGTCACCTACGCCGCAAAGAAGCCCCGGCGGAGACCGAGCTCAAGCCGCTCGACTCTCTTGTGCTACGAGTACACAGCAGTGGTCGCAGTTTTGAGCGGCTGAACAACCAATTGTTTCACCCTGCTCCTCTCATCAACATCCACAGAGCGGTCAAATCGAATCAGCTGCTCAATCTGCTAGGTCCATCTGGATACGTTGCGCCTTCAGCTGCAATCGCCCTTGGCCTCCCGATCGAACCGAACTCGATGAAGACGATCGCCGAGGCGTATCGTCTTACAACGCAATTAAACCTTGCAGCCTCAAAGCTCCTCGTACCCACCATCGACCTCGTTGCGGTGATTGAGTCCGAGGGAATCGTGTCTCGAGAATTTGACGATTCACGTTTTGGTTCATGGGAGCAGCCGGGCGCCGCTGGACTCAGTCGGTGGCGTCGCTTCTGCGATGACAACCTTGAGTCTGACGCACTTGCTCAGATGCAGCTTTTTCAAGTCCTCCAGAGAGGAAATGCGGACGCTTTCGCCGGATGGGGGGTTGATCTACACCGATTTCACAACGCAATGGAACTCCGTGCTCAGCTTCTCCAACGCTTGCTGATCGATCCGAGCACCGTGGCAGCAACTGATCTACCGAAAGAGGAAAAGGATCTCCTTCTTCAAAAACTGAAGGAGTGCCATTGGTCTGGTAACATAAATCGCCTCTATCGATATGTCGGTCGGGACGCAAAGAGCAACAAGAGACAGTACAAACCCGTCTTTGGGGATGGCGAACTTCGAGAGCTCTCGAGCGAGTGTGGCTTACGCCCTGGGCACCTCTTTATCGCCGGGGAACCGATCACAATCGACAAGGAGCCGTATGATCACGAGCCGCTCTATTTAATCACTATGGCTTCCGCTGTAGAGCCTTACTGGCTCAGAGCAAAGGCTCGGGGTTCCGATCTGATCAAGGAGGCAAAAGAGCCTATCTTAGAGGCGCTCAAGCGAGCATGGGGTCACATGAGGCCGCCGAGTGAGAGGGAGCTTCATCGGTATCATCGCCCCACTCCTCACAAGACCCAGTATAACCGGCGCTAAGGCGCATACGTAGCTCCCTCGTGCAGCAACATGCTGGTTGACGCGCATGGAGGGATAGGGTGCGTTTTTTACAGCATCGATGAACTGTATTTCACCCAGAGCTTTACCAGCGTATAGTTTCCACCATGAAAGGCTTCAAGGCGCATTTACCGACAAAGCTGTGTCCGGTGTGTAACAAGCCGTTTTCTTGGCGAAAGAAATGGAAGCTCACCTGGGACCGGGTGATGTACTGCAGCGAGCGCTGTCGAAAAAATAAGCACCGGATGCAATCATGAAGAAACCTATCGCGCGCCTCATCCTCGGGGACCAACTTAACATTCACCACTCCTGGTATAAGGACGCCCCGCGTGCGGCGGAGTACATCATGATGGAGGTGAAATCGGAAACCTCCTACGTTACGCACCATATTCAGAAGATCATCGCTTTTTTCCTCTCAATGCGTCAGTTCGCGAGCCAACTCCGCTCACAAGGATACTCGGTTCGATACATCACCCTCGATGCCCCGGAGAATAAGCAGTCGTTTTCTAGTACGCTTCGAGCGATCCTCGAATCGGGTGATTATTCGGCTTTTGAATACCAGCAGCCGGATGAGTATCGAGTACAAGAAGAGCTTCTTGCCCTGACTGAGCAACTCTCGATTCCAAGCAGAAAAGTTCTCTCGGAGCACTTTCTGACCGAGCCCGATTTCTTCTCCGCTGTTTTCAAGGGTCACAAGCGCTTTACGATGGAGCTTTTCTATCGAGAAGTTCGCAAACGAGAGGGGTTTCTCATGAGCAACGGAGGCCCGCTCGGAGACCGTTGGAACTTCGACGCCGAGAATCGGAAAAAGCTTCCGGCCGGCGTAACACCACCTCCAGCACTAGAGTTTTCGAAAGATGTTCGCGAGATCGTGTCCCTGCTCAAGGAACAGGGCGTGCGCTCAATCGGTACTGTTGATCCATCGCGATTCGCATGGCCAACCACACGAGAGGAGTCCCTTGAACTGCTTACCTATTTTTGCGAACGACTCCTTCCCGAGTTCGGGTCCTACCAAGATGCAATGCATACCGAGCATCGATTTCTCTACCACTCGAGACTATCCTTCTCTATGAATGTAAAGCTCATCTCGCCGCGTGAGGTAATAGACGCGGCGATTGCTGCGTTTGAACGATCTCGAGGAGCGATATCACTTCCCCAGATCGAGGGTTTCGTGAGACAGATCGCCGGCTGGCGAGAATTTATGCGGGGTATTTATTGGACCCAGATGCCCCGCTATAAAACGCTTAACTATCTCGACGCGCATCGCCCGCTTCCCCACTATTTCTGGGATGCCAACACCAAAATGAAATGTGTTCAGCATGCAGTGTCTCAATCTCTTGAAGAGAGCTATGCCCACCATATTCAACGGCTGATGGTCACGGGCAATTTTAGCATCCTAGCAGGGCTCAATCCTGACGAGGTAGACGCCTGGTACTTGGGAATCTATGCCGATGCCCTTGAATGGGTGCAACTTCCTAATACGCGCGGCATGAGCCAATTTGCCGATGGCGGAATTGTGGGGACGAAGCCCTATACCTCAAGCGCTCAATACATCAATAAAATGTCCAACTATTGCTCTGGGTGCCACTACAACTACAAGGAGAAGTTCGGCGATCGTGGATGTCCGTTCAACACCCTGTATTGGGATTTTTTAATGCGAAACCGTGACAAGTTGGAGCGAAACCCAAGAATAGGTATGGGATATCAACTCCTCGCTAAAATGTCCGAGAAGGATAAACGCGCCATCTCAGATAAAGCCGCTAGCATTTTAAACTCGATTGAAGAACTATAGTCGCATCATGAAATACAAACGAGCGCTTCACATCTTTCGCAGGGACCTTCGAATCGACGACAACACCGCGCTTAACGCCGCGTTACTAAATGCAGAAGAAGTCGTTACCTGTTTTATATTTAACGATGCTCAGGTACAGCCCCACCCCTACCGTTCGGTGAATGGATTAGCGTTTATGATCGAAAGCCTTGAGGAGCTTGCGGACGCGGTCGCTGCTCGAGGCGGGAAGCTTTTGTTTCTCCACGGAGACCCCTCTCACGTCTTGGAAAACCTCATTCAAAAGCTCTCGTTGGAGGCCGTGTTTGTAAACAAGGACTACACGCCATTCAGTATAAAGCGCGACCAAGCTCTAGCGGCAGTGTGCGACCGAGCTTCGATACCGTTTACGGCCTGCACGGATCTTTTGCTCGTAGATCCGGAGACCTTTGCCAAGGATGATGGCAAGCCCTATACGGTGTATACTCCTTTCTTCAAGAAGGCGCAGAAGCTCCCAGTGAACGAGCCGGTTTCGGTTCGCAAAGGCACTTTCGGTGGCACGTCATATAAAGGAGCGGTTGTGTCTCCGAGGGATTTCTGGCCACAGAACTCAGCACCCCAACGGATGAGTATTGGTGGGCGCAGCAAAGCGCTCGAGATCCTCGCGAGTATCAAAGATTTCAAGAACTACGAAGACGAGCGAAATCTGCCGGCGCTTCGTGGTACAACTCTCCTGGCTTCCCACAATAAATTTGGGACCGTTTCCATCCGCGAGGTCTATCATTGCATAGCTGCCAAGCTTGGCGCCTCGCACACCCTCATCCGCGAACTCTATTGGAGAGATTTCTTCACGCATATTGGGTGGCATTTCCCGAAAGTGTTTGGCCATGCATTTCACTCAATCTACGACGCAATTGAGTGGAATAGTGACGATGCCCTATTTGAAAAGTGGTGCCAGGGCCAGACTGGTTTTCCGATAGTGGATGCAGGCATGCGGGAACTCGTCTCAACAGGGTTTATGCACAACCGCGTGCGCATGATCGTAGCCTCGTTCCTCGTAAAGGATCTCCACATAAGTTGGCGCCGAGGCGAAGCATTCTTTGCCCAACACCTCACCGACTACGATCCGTCGGTAAACAACGGAAGTTGGCAATGGGCGGCATCAACCGGATGCGACGCTCAACCGTACTTTCGCATATTCAATCCCTGGCTTCAGCAGAAGCGCTTTGACCCAGACTGTGTCTACATTAAAAAGTGGATTCCTGAGTTGAGGCAGCTCTCCAGCGGGTATATTCACACGATGCACGAACAGGACATCACCCGTTCCGTAAATTACCCCAATCCGATCGTTGAGCACTCCCGCCAGAAGATTCACGCTGAAGAGATGTTTCGCGCCTGCCAGAAAGAGCGGTGATGTCTGCGCGGGCAGCTTACAACGGATTCGCCCGTCGCCACGCGATAATCTCCGCTGCGGCTAGTCCAGCTTCGATGCCCTTATTTTTGTTATCATCTGCAGCACGCGCAGCTGCATCTTCGATGCGAGTTACCGGGAGCACTTCGTTGATGACAGGGATATCAAACTCGAACATAACCTTCTCAAGGCCGCTCATCGTAAGGTCTTTTACCATATCGAAGTGGTAGGTATCCCCTTTGAGAATTACGCCAAACACGATCACAGCTTCGAGCATCGGGTCTCGTTTGGCCAGGCGCCGAACCGCGAGTGGGATCTCAAGGCATCCCGGTAAGACATGTACCTCTGGCTCCTGACACTGTGCAGCTGCGAGAACCTCCTTACACTTGCGTATCATCGAGTGTGAGTACTCGCTGTACCACTTGGACATGACGATGGCTACGCGTGCGCCCTGAACAACGGGAACGTTGTGCGACGAATATACTGTTTGCGCCATGCGGTGTCTCTGCTTGATTATGAACAGGCTTGAGCAGGGAAAATACCGAAGAAGGGACTTGAACCCCCACACCCTCGCAGGTAGCGGATTTTGAATCCGCCGCGTCTACCATTCCGCCACTCCGGCCCAGCCTGAGCCTCTATGTTTATGCGGAATCGTTTCATAATTCAAGTATAGGAGCCGAATTCCGGGAAGAATCCCTCCTAGCAGGGTGGTGAACAGGGTTCCCTAGGGAAGCGAGGCAAACCCCCTCCCTGCTAGAGAGGGCTCTGAAACGCCTCAACAGCGACCCGAATTCGGCTTTCCACCTCCGCTGTCAGATCCCGCCCGTTCATATCGCTAGGCTCCAGGGGCTCCAAGAACTCCAGCTCTATGGAAGTTCCCCACGGCAGTGGCCAGAAATTGTATCGGAGGAGCTCCCAGTTACCCTTCACGGCCACTGGCTGAATAATCGCGCTGGGCATCGTTCGTACGAGTGCGTTGACCCCGGTGCTCTTAAATCGCTTCAGTGCGCCGTCCCGAGCCCTCGTACCCTCGGGAAAGATAGCCGCTACCTGGCGCTGCATATCTTTGACTCTCCCAAACTCCTCAATGTCACGAACAGCCTGGGCTGCATCCTTGCGGTCAATCAGGACGGAGCCAAGCCGTCGAAGGGCAAACGAGATGCTCGGAATCCACCGCCCGAGCTCCTTCTTCGCAATGAAGCCAACTTCTCTACTTCTGCATGCCCACATGATCATCGGAATGTCGTACATACTCTGATGATTCGAGATAATAATGACGGACCGGTCTTTGGGAAGGTTGGCCGACCCAACCACACGGTATCGAGCGCCCGTGAGAATCCGTATATTCCAAATGATGCAGAGATTCATGATCTCGAGGGTCCACTTATGCGCTCGCGAACCGAACAGTGCCGCAATACAGTGAACGGGATGAAACAGCACCAATATAAGAATAAAAACGACTGTATAAGGAATAGTGCACATCCAGCTTAGTATCGGATGACGCAAGGACCTCTGAGGAGCCGTTGAATACGTCATGTTAGTTTTCATCTCCCGGATACTCCTCCGCGCCCTGATCAAAAGCGAGCCGTCGGCGCTGCAAGGTCATAGCGTGTCGCAATTTTATCACGAGG
Organism: Bdellovibrionota bacterium; assembly: GCA_044347025.1. Lineage (GTDB taxonomy): Bacteria > Bdellovibrionota_C > UBA2361 > UBA2361 > OMII01 > OMII01. Next base: position 22,201 of record JBIIYC010000001.1, on the reverse strand, counting down.
GGCTCTGCAGACTTGGAAACCGCGTGTAATCGCAATACGTCGTCGTAGTGCTTCAGCAAGCGCATCCGCTCAACGAAAGGCAGATCGGTCATGTGAAGGTGTCGAACCCCATCGAGCGCCCAGGCGAGCTGAATGGCACGTGCCGCATCTGATGCCATAGGACGACTTCGCACCTGGAGCACCATCTCCAGCAACTCGGTGGGCACAACGTGATGAAGATCTGCCTCACTAAGGCTGGTTGAGGCGTAGAGCGCACATCGAAGCACATTCACTTCGTGCACGTGCCCATCCTGGATAAGAATCGAGAGTATTCTTCCGAGGCGGGGGTTAAATGAGACCCCCTGCTCTCGGTTGGTGCCGTGCTCATCATTTCCGCCGTGAGATTTCGCAACCTCATAAGCATTCGCCACGGCAGCACATTCTGTCTCCGCCACGATACGAGATACGATCCCAAACACACCGGGACAATCAGATTGAAACACAGATCGACTCACGCCAAACCAACGTCGTTTGAATTGCGGCACCTTGCCTGCATACATGGCACCACAGGAACAGGTCGGTAATCCTGCTGGCGCAACACATCACGGACCGTTACTATCAAGGAATCGATTTACCCGCAAATGCCAAGACCGTACGTCCTATGATGAGAGGGGTTTTTAGCACTGTCTGTGCTCTTGGTGTTGTCGCAACAACCATTCTTTACTGCTCGAAATCTGTGCGCGCTGACGACTATATATCTCCCGATCTCGTGAAGGTGACGACGCCTTTCTATAAGCCTGGATCCCTGGGCTTTAGGCCCCAGCTTGGGGTGTACGAGTACTCAGTCGGTTGGGAGGGTATTACCGCTGCAAGTTGTGCGGTGACGATATCACGACGCGGAGATACCTATGTCATCGATGCCGCTGCCAGGACGTACAGTGGTGTTGATCTCCTATACAAGCTTCGCTACGACGCGATTGGGGTTATCTCAGCGAAGGACTTCACCTCAATCAGCCTCTCGATCGACCATCGGGAAAACTCACGCCAGAAGACTATCGAGATGTCGTTCGAGCCCGAGCAAGGCACCGTGAGTGCGGTTCGAGGCAAGGGGGTCATTGACCCGGATAAAAAACACCTATCATTCGAGCCGAATAACATGACGCTCGATCCAGTAGGCGCCGCATTTCTAGCGCGCAGTCTTGATTGGACAATTGGCGAAACGAAGCACTTCGATGTGTTCAACGGCAAGAGCCGTTACTTTATCTCTCTTACGGCAGTCGAACGAACCACGATTGAGTATAAAGGGGAGCCTCGTAAGGTAATCGCTATTACCCCTCAAGTGCGAAACCTGACAACCACAAAGCCGAAGTCGAAGTTACGCCAGGCCTTTATTTACGTATCCGATGACAATGAGCGCGAGGTTCTCAAGATTGTGAGCTCTGTGTTTATCGGAAGCGTCACGGTCGAACTCGAATCGTTCTCGCCGCTTCCAGAGAAAGAAGCCCCACTGGTTATGGTCAAAGCAAACGCAGATGAAGCAACCTCACGGGCTCAGATGCACCCCAGCGCTACGAATTGAGCTTAACAGGGTGGTGACAAAAGAATTCCTGTTCCGCATTTCGATAGTTTGACTGCAACTTCGTTGGAGCCGCCGAAAAAATCCTCAGAGGACACGCCTCCGGCTTTTTCGTCGTCCCCGCCTTGGTTCGTCAAAACTCTCAAATTGCTAACTACGGAACCTTTTTTCACCACCCTGCTAGCGGCACGCAACGTTGTCGGCGAGAGACCGGCCAGAACCATACGACACTTTCAAAGCGCGGACTCACATCCTACCAATCCCAATAATTCGCTTCGATTGAATCGAAGATACGGTTACTGCTTTCCTAACCCAGCAAGCGCAGACGTGAGCGAGGACTGTTGGCTCTGCAACTTGCCCATTAGGGATTCCAGTCGCGAGTAGCGAGCTTTGAGGGCGTCTGCCTGCCGCTGAATATCCTTCTCGGCTTCTGAAATACGCGAGTTGAGGTCGGAGATAGTCGTCTTGTTGCTGTTTACCGAGACGCCCAGGAGACCATTATATCGCGTATACTGATCAATAGTTCCGCCGGTATTTGCGGTCGTATCAGCTAAAGAGTTCAAGATTGTGCTGACGCTCGCAGACTCGGCAGAGAGCGCTTCTTGGAACTTCGCTGAGTCGAACTTGAGCGTTCCATCTCGTTGCGTTGTAACTCCCAAATCTGCCAGGATCCGGACAGAGGTTCCTCCACTTGCTACCGCCTTCGAAAATGCATCCCGAATATTCTGCAGCGCATTATCATCCATGCGCGTGTTTGCGAGGGCCGCAAAGGTATTACTTACCTCTTTACCGTTATCCTCTCTGGTTACGGTATTATTTTCGGCAATGAAAGTGACTATTTCGTTGAAGGAATCAACAACATCTTTGAGCTTAGTGATCGTTGAGGCTGCATCCTCTGATATCTTAACGGTCGAACTCCCGAGTGAATTTAGCGCGAGCGTAACTCCCGGTATAATGTCGGAGATGCTATTTGAAGAGCGAGTGATCGTGCCGATACCCGCGATGGTGACCGATGCATCATTGGCTGCATTCTCGGCATACCCAGTGAGGTTAGTCAGCCCCGCTCCGAGAGCAGTGCGGGCAATCGTTCCCTTCTCTGTGCCCTCGTATATAGAGGAAATGACGAGCTTGTAAGCAGGACTTCCAGCCGTGCCGGTATTAACGACCGAGGCGCGGGCCTTAGTGCTGCTTGTGTTGAACGCATCAGCGAACTGCTGAAGGGTATACGTGCCATCTGGCACTTCGATGTTGACCGTCTCCATCTCCGCTCCGGTGCCGATCGTAAACGTGACTGTTCGATCAGAGGCCGACTCGGCGCCGGTTAACGAGCTTTGAAGTGGGCTATCGGTGCTGGCATAGGTGGTATTCAAACTGTAGGTGTGATTACTGGCAAGATTGTTGACCGTTACCGAGTAGCTTCCGTTCGAGGCTGCGCTGGTAGCACTCGCGGAGACCACCGATTCTTTGCTGCTGGTCCCAGTTTTACTGACCCCTCCGCCGGAGAGTGTCGTAAACACCCTTAAATTCGTGCGTAGTGTTTCTAACTTGGTCGTGAGTTCTTCGAGCGCAGTATTTGTTGCCTCAAGTTTTGTGACGCGGTCCTGATCCGGTTTGACCCGAGTTTGCCGTGACGCTGCTGTTGAAGCATCGATTAACGCTTGGGTATCGAGCCCCGAGGCGATTCCTGAGAATGTAACGGCTGCCATCGTTCTCTTCCGTTTAAGAAGCAGCTACAAAAACCGCCAGCTGATGAGATGTAACGTAGTCACTCCCATTTGCCATATGTGACTACGCCCCGGCAAACAATGCCGCCGGGGAGCCGTTCACAGACGCAGCTCTAGCTACTTACGCTTTGTTCGTGGGCACCTTTTGCCCGAACTACGGAGCCCGCATTGAGCCCTAATCCAATCAAGCAAGATCGGGTCCAACGTAGGTGATGAGGACGTCTCAGTTTGCCCGCGGGGAAGCTTCTTGGGGGACTTCTGAGCTTCCGCGATTAGGTGGCCTATGAGGTCACTATTAAGGGTCCAGAATCCTTCGCAGAGCACCCCTTTGTACTGTACGGGGTGCGCACCCATTGCTCTCGCGATCAGTACAGCAAGCAGCTCAATGACAGCACCTTCATTTCGTGCAGCACTTGATAACATATGCGCTACCGCTGTGATGTGCACTCCAGGCCCTTGCAGCAACACTGATACCAGTTGACACCGGTCTGCCTGCAATATCTCCTCGACCACCTGCTTCATCCGTTTGGTGAGTTCTGGAGAGAGATCTTCTCCGAAAACGATCTGTATGAATTCATCTGGAGAAAAGGTTCGAATTACAGCCAGTAATAACTGATGTAGGGTTGGGTCTTGCTGATGCCGTGCTGCGATAGCGATGAGTTCAACGATCGCTTTTTTCGGGGACGAGAGACGGCTATCGGTAATACGCCACTCCACGGCATCAACCTGCACTCCTGCTGCGTCCAGCGAGTACGCCCGAATTGCAGGCGTAGACTCTGGTGAGCTGACAGCCGCATCAATCGCCGGAACCGCCAAGGACTGGACAGCACGCTCGAGTGCGCAGCATATACGAAAGACGCGATCATCATTGACAGTCCGCTTTTTAAAAAGGACCGTCACGTCCATCTTTACGAGCTGCTCAAGACGAAGTGCCTGTTCAAAGGGTGCAGGCGTCCACCGAGGATCCCAGTACTCACCCAATGTCCGACGGCAAATCGACGCATATCGTTCGTGGGACGCCAGGGCCTCCAGGCGTTGACGAAGCATAAGCTCCAGCTGAACGCTGCCGAAGGTAGTCGCTGCACTCTCGGTTCCCGTAGCTAGCGGCCGGTCCGATACCTCACTAACTTGCGTCGGCTGCACGATATCCTCCTCGGCAGTCGCCAGAGAGCTCAACAGCTCTACTAGGGTTGCTTCCTGACGTAACGTAAGCGCGTTTGAACCAACGATTCGCGCGCTACCAAGCTCAACCAGGGACTCGAGTGTCAATTCCGATAGAGGGCTGTTGAAGTCACATTCTTCAGGGAGCAGCCTTCCCACCTGGAGGTTCTTTAAGACCGCATAACGTGGTGAGGCGGCGAATGCTAGCAGCGCTCCTTTTAATCCGGTTGCTTTAATTGATTCCTGCGCCATGACACCAATTTTCCTCTGTCTTACGTTAGATGCGACCGCCATGTCGGCGGTCTAGCAAGTGAACACAGGCCTCCTACTGCGAGTTCGAAGAGCTCAGATGAATCAAGGCGGAGATGGAAAACCCCAGATAGGTGTATCCTTCGAGATACCTTGAGGATTTTGTCGACGGGTCCGACGTCATCACCCTCCCCGCCCAAGCGCCTGTGGCCGAAGGCGGACACCAATCTATCACGGCGCACACCGGGAGCTCGCGTTCACTAGCCGACTGATTACATCGCATTTGCCTCTATTAGACGAGCCGTAATCTGCTACGCACGCTTCCTACGTGCGGACTCCAAGAAACCCTGATATACTGGGGTTGAACATGATTGATAAATCAGGTTCCCTCCACAATCAGACGACCGGCACTCTGCCTTCTGACAGAGACAGTGGGTTGTCGCTGATTACGAGCGGTGATGCGCTCCGTACATCCCCAGTCGCTCCCATCCATCCCCCGACACCCAGTGAGAGCCCCAGTACCGCTGCTCCAACGCCAGATACGGTGGACGGGACACGCATCGTCGATATGGGCCTCCGGTTACCAGACATCTTGGGGCGCCTTGCCGCCAGTAATCTTCTACGAGCGCCCCAGCTACCACCCCTGGAGGAGGCCCCCTCGAATCTTCCTCCTCTCCCATCGCTCTCGCCACGACCGAAAAGCCCCACAACTCGTGCAAGCTCCGCAACGATCATTGAGGAGATTGGTCGAGAACTCCCGGTAGGAATTGAATTACATCGCTCGTATCACTACCAAGTTCCTTTCGCAAAGAAGGGGCGCCTCGATCTTATCATTGTAAAGCTCTACTGCCCCGAAGAGTTGGAGCACAAGCTCGATGACTGGCGCCGCAAAATGGATGAACGATATGAGTCGGTCACTATCCTTGTCCGTCGCGTTTCGGTAGACCAGGGAATCCAGAGTCATTTGAAGAATCGTTTCAAAAATAGGTCTGTTCTGACCGATTCCGTTCGCGGGACTCTCAAAGTTATGATGGAGGAGCTGTGTGGGCGACAGCCGGCCGGTAGCACGGCAGCCCGGCAACGGCTCCCAAAGCGAGAGGACCTAACGGATCTCCCGTTCGTCGCGATTGATCGCCACGGCACCCGAGATGCGGAGGATTTGGTCCATGCAGAGTGGAAAAAAGGCTCTCTGTACTTTCGAGCTGCCTACATTAACGCTACCGATTTCGTGAGGCCCGGAAGCACCATCGACAAGTTTGCTCTTCGCGTGGGTGCTACAATTTACGGCCGGGCTACATCAATAGCAACACTTGGCTCCAGCCTTGCTCACGGTCCGGTTTCCTTCGTTGAGGGCGCAACCCGTCCTGCGTGGGTAGTTGAGGGACGATTGACACCTGTTCAGAATATATCAGCATCCGGCAAGCCCCGAACCGAGTACTCGTTACGATACAAGGTGCGATCCGCCTACGTGATCAATCATCGAAATATCGATCCAACACAACCTCTCGACACTACTGGCAACGACACAATCGCTCCTTGTCTCGCTGCGCTAACCGATGCGGCCCGTATTTTGGAGCGACGTCGAACATCGAAGCCATCGCTCCTCCGAATTGAGGGGGAGGACGCTGCAAGCAAGGTACTCTCAGAGGTAATGATTGAGTCGAAGCGAATTCTCGCGCGCTACTTAGGGGAGCATCGGAAGGCGCCCACCATATACCGTGTACATACGAAGCCCTCCGCGCAGGTTGCCACAAGCTTTGTAGAGAAACTAGGCGCCCTCGGCATTCCTGCTCATGTGGATGACCTCGAAAAGCCCTCGGAGTTCGCCGGCATCTTGCGCAGCCTTGAGGCTCGAAGCACCGACGATGCCCAAGCTCTCCTTAACTCCCTGATCGACACCTACCTCTTGCGGTCCCAGTACTCCACCCGCAACGAAGGACACTTCGGCCTGCGACTCGACGAGTATCTCGAGATTAAGCCGCGGGATGCTTCAGGGTTGGCAAACCAATATCAGCTTGCAGCCCTATTCGAGAAACGCGAGCTCCTTTCTGAGAAGGAGATGAACCGACGAGCAAGTGCGCTGAATGAAAAACGGTGGCGACGTGATGAGCTCAACTACAAACTGCGCTTCCTTGAGATGCTTCACGACAAGCTCGAACACGTAAAACATCGGGTGTTTTTCGCCAAAATGGCCGGCGATGGCGATCGGCCCTATGTCGAAGTCGAAGGCTTCTCGAAGTGGGGCCTCCTGCATGGACCGATCTCCTCTGTGCCACTACCGAAAGATGCTCCAGTTGTTGTTACGCTAAAAGGATTTCACCTCCGCTACATGCGTTTTATCTTCGAGCTAGCGTATTAACTCGCTGCTGCATTACTCCCATTTGCGCGAGTACTCCTCCGCGGACACCATCTGACACAATCGCCATACATCCTCGCCCTCTACTTGAGAGTACGTTCGAAAGTTCTGCGTTCCCGTTTATTTCATGAAACTCGGTCGCGAGAGTGTCGAAAAGGCCCGTCTGTCGGCGCTCACAGAAGCTAGCTTAATTCAACCAGCAGGCTACTAGATCGGTGCAAAATAATTTCCTGCGGAGCATTTGTTTCGTTTGTCTGCGATCCCGCTCGAGGCGCCGAAATTGCGCCTTAACGTACCGCACCTTTCGGCGAACGTCCCACTCCGCGAATACTGCGGAGCATCGCGGATCGTTGATGCCTCGACAGAGCTTTAGCAAAGGTAGGTCCGTTTTTTCCTTTGCCTTGTTTCGTCAAAACTACCAGTAGCATCTCGAACGATTCACTCTATCTCCGTTAGGTCGTCGTAGGAGCGATCTGAAACGTCAGGTGACTATTTTTCAGGTCAATATGAACCTTACCGCCATGCTTGAGTTTGCCGAATAAGATCTCATCCGCCAGCGGGTCTTTAAGCTCTTTTTGAATCAATCGCGCCATCGGGCGAGCGCCAAATACAGCGTCAAACCCCTTGGTAGCCAACCACTCTTGAGCTTCGGCACTCACATCAAACGTAATATTCCGACCGGTGAGTTGTCCCTCAAGCTCCTTAATAAACTTACCCACGATCTGCACGATCACAGGGAGTGGTAACGGGCTAAAATAGATAGTCTCATCGAGGCGATTTCTGAATTCAGGTTTGAAGAGGCTTTTTACAGCCGCGTCTCGAAAGCCGCTTGCTTGAGCTGCGCCGAAGCCGATTGCAGCGGCCTTCTCAGAACCTGCATTCGTTGTAAATATCACAATAATGTTACGAAAATCGGCCTTTCGCCCCTGAGAATCCGTAATTGAAGCGTCATCCATTATCTGCAGAAAGATATTAAAAACATCTGAATGCGCTTTCTCAATTTCATCGAAAAGGATGACGCCATACGGATTCTTTCGAACCAAATCGACCAGCAGACCACCCTCTTCATACCCAACGTATCCAGGAGGTGCGCCCGTGAATCGCGAGACGAGATGCTTGTCGTGAAATTCACTCATATCAAAACGGTGAAAGTGGATTCCGAGCTCTTGCGCCAAGGCCCGTGCCAATTCGGTCTTACCTACTCCTGTGGGACCGGCGAACAGAAAGCTTCCGATCGGTTTGGCTTCGGATTGCAGACTCGCTCGACTACGCTTGATGGCACGAGCGATCGACTCAACAGCGGCATCTTGGCCAAAAACTTTTTTCTTGAGATTAGTTGCCAAATTTTTGAGGACGTTCTCATCGGAGTCACTGATGTTCTTTACCGGAACTCGGGCAATGGCTGAAACCACCGCCTCAATCTGCTCCTCAGATATGCTTTTTTTGCGCTTGTTTTTCGGAAGAAGTCCGTTAGCGGCGCCTGCTTCGTCGATAACATCAATCGCTTTATCGGGAAGGAACCGGTCGTTGATGTGCTTAGCCGAAAGTTCCGCAGCCGCACGCAGAGCCTTACTCGTGAAGACAACCTTGTGATGCTCCTCCAATTTCCCTTTGAGGCCTTCAAGTATTGCCACGGTCTCCTCGATACTTGGCTCTGGGAGATCAATAGTTGAGAAACGGCGGCTCAGAGCGCGATCTTTCTCTATAGACTTTTTGTAGTCAGCATGTGTGGTGCTGCCCATGCAACGAATCGCCCCGGAGGCTAACGCCGGTTTCAGAAGGTTCGCTGCATCAAGAGAGCCGTTACCCGTCGCTCCAGCACCAACAACCGTATGAATCTCATCGATAAAGAGAATAGCTTTGGGTCGCTTAGCGACCTCGGCCAACAGTTTGCGAATTCGATCCTCGAACTCTCCTCGGAATTTGGTTCCTGCAACAAGGTTACCCATGTTGAGCAGAAAAACCTCCGCCTCAAGGAGCTGCTCCGGCACGTCGCCGTTAACGATACGGTCGGCGATAGCATGCGCCATCGCTGTCTTTCCGACTCCTGGCTCTCCCAGAAAGAGGGGGTTGTTCTTCTGACGGCGGCTCAGAATTTTTATCGTCCGTTCAATCTCAGCTTGGCGACCTATGACGGGATCGAGCTTGCCGGCCCTCGCAGCAGCGGTTATATCCTCAGTAAAGAGCCCCAAGGCAGAGCCATTATGAGTCCTGACGGATTCCCGTTCTTCCACGTCCTCGTCCAGGTCAGAAAGGAGATCCTCAGATTCTTCCGCTCCACTTTTCGCCATACCGTGAGCGATAAAGTTAAGCACGTCTAACCGAGACACCCCCTGCTTCGCTAGAAAGTACACCGCATGCGAATCCTCCTCCGAGAACAACGCCACCAAGACCTCGGCTGGAGTGATGACATCCTTGTGGGCTGACCGCACGTGCAGTATCGCTTGTTGCAACACTCGCTGTACCGCTGGGGTTTGGGCCGGCTCGGCTCCAAGACTTTTACTACCTCGTACCGGAACGATCTCCATGTTCTTGTCGAAGAAGTTCTCAAGGTCCTTGCGGAGATTTGGTAAGTTAACACCGACTCGTTGGAGGATCTCCATCACCTGTTCGTCAAAGCTCAAGGCATACAAAAGATGTTCAAGGCAGAAAAAGGCATGCCGCCGCGATGCCGCCTCTCGAAATGCCGCCTCTAATGTCAAACCCAGCTCGGTGCTGAACATTATTCTTCCTCCATTGAACACTTAAGAGGAAATCCCTCTCTTTGTGCCTGCACGTGAACCTGATCGATTTTAGCCTCTGCAATCTGTTTAGAGAATATGCCCGCCACCCCCCTGCCCGATTTATGAACCTGCAACATGATCTGCATGGCCTCGGAGGGACTTTTTGAAAAAATTGTTTCAAGGATATGAACAACGAAATCCATCGTCGTGAAATCATCATTCAACAGAATCACGCGGTAGCGCTTCGGCTCCTTGGTCAGCACACGTTCCTGTGTTGCCGTGTCAGACTGATGTTGGCGATTGCCCTTACCCATAGAAAAACCGTAGTCTACCCAGCGCGAGTTCGAAAGATGCGCCTATCAGGATTATCGTCACTATCAAGCGAATTCTCACCATAAAAAACTTCCGACTCGGGAAACAGTGGCCAAAAAAAACCCCCTCGGGGTAGTATACCGGCCAGGAGCATAGCGCGGGGACGCGATACGGTCGTGCCGATTACTCGGTGGCGACTCTACAGACCCTAAGTAGTCCACTTTACAGGGCCTTCTCGACGCAGAGTCACTCTCATACCTATGGCAATTGAGGCATTCCCCCCTGTTGACACTGCTGACGATGACGGCCTGCTCGCCATCGGCGGTGACCTTGAGCCAGCAAGTCTCCTTTTGGCGTACAGGAGCGGGATATTTCCGTGGCCTCTCAATGCTCGAACGCTTGCCTGGTTTGCCCCTCCAGAGAGAGGAGTTTTGTTTCTGAGTGAGTTCCACATCTCTCGTCGACTTAGAGATGAGGTCAGACGGGGGCGTTTTACCACGAAGATGGATGAGGACTTCGCGGGAGTAATCACCCGCTGCGCCGAGGTCAAGAATCGAGGCACGCAGCGCTCCACATGGATTACCAAGCCGATGCGAGAAGCATACACCGAACTCAACCGACTCGGATTCGCACACAGCTTTGAAACGTACCAGGATGGCGTGCTCGTGGGTGGATTGTACGGTGTTCAGATCGGAAAGTTTTTTGCGGCCGAGTCTAGCTTCTTTCGGGTCTCAAACGCCTCGAAGCTAGCAATGATCAGGCTTACCGAGTACCTCCGGGAGCAAGGTATCGGTTGGTTTGATTGCCAGGTCCTTACCCCTTTTTCAGAGAGCTTTGGTGCTCGAGCCATCCCAAGGGGGGAGTTTATGGAGCTGCTCCACCCGGCAATTCGGGGCTAGCACCCTGCTAATTGACGCCTCCCCACTCCTGACTGCGAAGATATCCCTCAACTAGAGCTACCACATCGTGTAGCTCCGTGGGCTTGGGATATGCAGGGATCGGTTCAATATATTGCTTGAGCCGGGAGAGTTCACTGTGCTCCAGGGCGGTAAGCGCCACCACCGGCGTCTTTGGGTAGACCCACGCCAGTTCATGTATTGTTTTGACGCCGACCTCAAACGAAACTTTGAATTCGCCTGTGTTTGGGCCGGAAGTGAACGGCATGTGCAGGTCGCACAGGATAAGATCCGGCTCGTCCATATTTTTTAGGATCTGGTATGCGGAATCGGGACAATCGGAATCGATCACCTCAAGGCCTTGCGCCTCAAGGATAGTTTTAACTGCATCGCGGTAATCGAAATTGTCGTCAATGATCAGAACTGTTTTCATGGCTTCCTTGCTCGTGAACTCGTTGGGTTAGGCCCCCCTTTGCGCCCACTCGACATACACGGGCTACTAAGACAACTGGGGAGGTAGCTGATTCCACATCCTGTGGAAGGCAGCCTACTGCTGACTGTAAGGTCGTAAGGTAATATTCGACCGCTCGGGGAAGAAACTTTACCATATTGTCACAGTGCGATTAGACGAGAATTAACTCTCCCTCCAGCTGAATTGGGGCAGAGCTATATTAATCAAAACCGACCGGATTGAATTGAAAGGTTCCCCAGGGAGCATTCTTGGCCAACTCCGCTGCGAGGGCCGCATGCTCGGAGAGCGTTTTTGCATCCAGTTCGGTCACTGCGTACTGGGGAAGTGTAGCGAGAAATGAAGAGAGGCGCTGCTCAACATTTTGCAGCGACGCGAGCGTCTCTCCCCCTAATGAATCGAGTTCTCGACTCCACTCATCTCGTACCTGCACCGCATCTGCGATCGAAACGGTATCACCGACCATCAGTAATAGATCGATGCCAGCTGTGTGGGCCCGCATTCCAAATGACCCGAGAGATATTGCTTCGTGAATCGCTTTCATTCCCAACGCATCGGCGATGGTAATACCTGTAAAGCTCAGCTCATCCCGCAAAACTGACTTCATAATAACCGAGGAGAGTGTCGCTTGAGCTTGAGGATCGAGAGCCGGCACGACGATGTGAGCACTCATAATCATCTCGATCCCGGCCTTAATCAGCGCTCGAAACGGTGCCAATTCTCGACTCTCTAATTCTTCACGAGAGGCTGAGACCACAGGCAATGCATAGTGTGAATCAGATGATGTATCACCGTGTCCAGGGAAGTGCTTTGCACACGGAACGACTCCCCCCTCTCTCAGCGCTTGTGCGCAGATGCCAGCAGCGTGAGCCACCTGTTCGGCAGTCCTGCCGAATGCTCGCTCGTTGATGACCGGATTAGCAGGATTGGAGTGAACATCCGCCACCGGAGAAAACGACACATTAATACCGAGGGAGCGAAGCTCCGCCGCCATCATCAAGGAAACTTCCCGAACAGCAGCATCAGACGCGGCATAGAGGGCTGGATATGGAAACCGCGTAATTGGAGGGGGAAAGCGAACAACATTCCCACCTTCGTGATCAATGCAAACTACGATAGAGTCTCGCCCTATCGCAGCCCTCACGTCCGACAAAAGAGTTCTGTATGCTGTGAGCCATTCCCTATAGGGTGCATTCTGGAGAAAGTTCCGCTTTCGGAGCATTACTCCACTCGGGCGCAGTTCAGCGAGAGCCGCAGCTTCATTCGGCGTTAATACTACCCCTGAAGGTTCAACGATGAAACGCAAGCCAAGGTCAACTGGTGAGCTCACTGGAGTGCGAGTAGCCACTAAAACTGAAGCTCTAGACGTTTAAAATCATCGTACTTTGCGTCTCTCGACTCCCAATACGTGGTCGCACCGCTCTTGTAGGAAAGATCCATGCGTTTGATACCGAGCACTCGCAGAAGGCCCGCCATCGGTAAAAACCCGATGCACCAGGCCAAGGAGAGGATAACGGACGTCATTACAATCGAGAGATAGTGTGCGAGCTTCATCCATCCACGCCAGAGCGGAAGCAGCACACGGGGTGCGAACAACCCGAGCAACGCGAATGCTGTGGCCGCTCCGATCCACGAGACGACATCGGGCATCTCTGCGCCACGATAGAGCTTAACCGCAACTAGCGAAAAGCCGATCGCGGCGAACAAAAGACCGAACTCACGCACGTGATGACGAACCGGCTTACCGAACCAGCTCTCTTCCAAAGGATCTTTGCGCCGAGCGTCATTGTTTACAGCCACTGTCAGACTCACGGTGTCCTCTAGTCCAACTCGAACTTCGTCCGCCAATCTTCTCGCTCCTGCCACTTTGGTTGCTCCTCTTTTAACATCACGATGTTGCCGACAACGAGCGCATCCATATTGGTTCGCATGAAGCACGCATACGCGTCAGCCGGCGTACATACTATAGGCTCGCCCCGCACGTTAAAGCTAGTATTGACCAAGACTGAACACCCGGTTTTGGCCTTAAATGCCGATAATAACTTGTAAAAAGTGGGGTGCTGGGTGGCAGCCACCGTCTGAATCCGAGCCGAGTAATCCACATGGGTTACTGCCGGGATGTCGCTCTTTGGCACATTGAGCTTCGCAATACCAAAGAGCTTTTCCTGGTCTGTCGTCATAGGTAGACGCCGCGACTCCGCCACCGGCGCTACGAGCAACATGTACGGAGAGTCGTAGTCAAGGTCGAAGTACTTCGAAACATCTTCGCGCAGAACAGCTGGCGCAAAGGGGCGAAACGACTCTCGGAACTTGATCTTAAGATTCATGTTCGCCTGCATCGACGTAGACCGAGCATCTCCTATGATGCTGCGGCTTCCGAGTGCACGAGGACCGAACTCCATACGGCCCTGAAACCACCCAACAACCTTCTCCTGGGCTAGGATATCTGCGGTTACCTTAAAGAGCTCATCGCCCTGAACTCTGCGCGTAACGGCACCGAACTGCGCCAACTGCGCCAACGTTTCCTCGTCAGAGAACTCAGGACCCAAGAGCGATTGCTTCTGCGAGTCGGTCTGCTCGTTTGTGTGTCGCGGGTTACCGAGATATCCGTACCATGTGCAGAGCGCCGCACCCAGAGCGCCACCGGCATCGCCTGCCGCTGGTTGAATCCAGATATTCTTGAAGATGTTACTCTTAAGGAGCTTACCGTTACCAACGCAGTTCAAGGCAACACCGCCTGCCATGCAGAGGTTCTGCAGACCCGTCTCGCGTTGAAGGTAGCGAGCTTGCCGGATCATCGTCTCTTCGACAACGACCTGAATCGAAGCTGCGAGATCCATCTCACGCTGCGTGAGCGGGCTCTCTGGCTTTCGACGCGGGCCATCAAAGAGCTTATCGAAGCCCTCATTCGTCATCGACAAACCAGCCATGTAATTAAAGTATTTGAGGTTGAGGTGATACGACCCATCATCCTTCAAATCCAGGAGATTATCGTAGATCTGCTGGACATATTTGGGTTCGCCGTACGGGGCGAGTCCCATAACCTTGTACTCACCCGAATTAACTTTGAAGCCAGTGAAATAGGTAAATGCTGAATACAGCAGACCGATCGAGTGGGGGAATTTAATCTCGCGAGTGATTGAAAACTGATTTCCTCTTCCAACGCCTAAGCTGTTAGTAGTCCACTCTCCAACGCCATCAATTGTCAGGATAGCAGCCTCCTGAAACGGCGATGGATAGAACGCTGATCCAGCGTGACTCTGATGATGCTCGGTGAACAACACCTCACCGCTATAATCAAGCTCAGTCTTGATAGTGTCGGGGATCCACAGTTTGTGCTTGAGCCACAACGGCATTGCCCGCGCATACGATGTAAAACCGGCTGGAGCTGTTGCCAGATACGTCTCAAGCAATCGCTCGAACTTCAATAAGGGCTTGTCGTAGAACGCAACGTAATCAACATCCTTGATGGTGAGCCCAGCCTGCCTCAAGCAGTAGGCTGCTGCGTTCTTAGGAAAATCCGGATCGTGCTTCTTTCGAGTGAACCGCTCTTCCTGAGCGGCGGCTACTATCTTGCCATCAGAAACAAGGCACGCAGCACTGTCGTGGTAAAAAGCGGATATTCCAAGGATGTTCATATGGCCCTGCATTCCTAATGAGGGTAGCCGATGGTACGACGGGTATCCCGACAGCCGGGAAGTGCTAGTTTTACAATGAAGGACCCGAAGCTGTCGACAGGATAGAGGGTTAAAGTTGGGGGTCGACGATCCTAAACACCTCGCTTGGCAACCCTGCGCCGTCGGTGACAGATTGAGCACCTTGCTTTTGAGACGGCTTCCCGATTGAATACCCGCATGAACTCCACCCCCCGATCGACTGTTTCCGCATTCATTGTCTGCTGTAACGAAGAACGCCAGATTCGGCGATGCCTGCAGAGCGTAGCGTGGTGTGACGAAATCGTTGTGGTTGACTCCGGGTCGACCGACTCGACTTTGGAGATATGTCGCGAATTTACCTCAAAGATCGTCCACCGAGATTGGGAGGGCTACGTAGCCCAGAAGCGACACGGCCTGGGGCTCTGCACTGGCGACTGGGTGCTTAACATCGACGCCGATGAGGAGGTTTCTCCCGAGTTAGCCCTGGAGCTACAAAGTATCGCTGCCGCTGACAAAGCCGGAACCTTGAGCACGAACGGCTACTACCTTAATCGAGTCGTGTTCTTCCTCGATCGGTGGTGGCGCAAGGGCGGGTGGTATCCGGAGTATCGACTTCGGTTCTGTCGACGAAGCGTAACAAGCTGGGGCGGGCAAGATCCGCATGAGAAGGCATTCGTTTCGGGCACCACAAAGCGCTGCAAGGGCGAGCTCTTCCACTACTCGTTCACCGACCTCACCGATTATGTGCGACGGTCGAACACCCTCTCCTCGAACGCCACCAACACGCTCATCCAGCGCGGCGCGAGGCCGTCGATTCTCAATTTGGTCGCCCGGCCACTTGCCCGCTTTTTTAAGTTTTTCATCCTCAAGCGGGGATTCCGTGAGGGCCGCGCCGGGTTCATCGTGGCCATCATCGAGGCACACGCAGTGATGCTAAAATATGCGAAGCTCTGGGAAGCAGAGAGCAAAAAGCAGTGATCTCGAATCACTGCTAGTATGCCTCGTCGCTCGCCTGGCGAACTATCTTTTCCGTGCGTTAGAGCTGAGCTACGATATACAGATGGCAACGCGGAACTCCGGCATCTCTCCCCTAGTATTCGCTATTTGCAACCTTAGCATCATTCTGAGTGTTGTCGCCTACCCTATTTACCAAGCGGTCACTACACACGGGTACATCTTTTACACAAACGGCATGGATGAAGCGAGCCACCTGTCGTGGTGGTACTCCCGTTACGTGGTCGAGGATTCAGGTCGACTCCGAGAGTCGTCCCGTTTGGTGTATTTCCTTCACACAATCGGACTCAGTGGCGGATACATTAACGTTTTGTTTGACGTTATCTGCTCTTTCTCGATACTCCTGTGCACAACCAGAGTTTTTACTCGGCTCGGATACTCACCACGTGGTGCACGTGCGGGAGCTATTCTGGTGTTTGTTACGCCACTTCTTTTTTCACCTGCCAATCCCATCGTAGCAGCGCTTTCAGATCTTCACTTTTCCCCAGGATGGGTCGAATGGCTCGCGATGCCTTTTAATCCAGAAATTCCGTTGCTTCGCTCGCCGGAGCCTCAATTCTCGTGGCTCATCCTCGCTGTCATTCTGGCAATATTCCCTCTAGGTATCTCAACTCCTCTCGTGCTACTTGCGGCGACACCGCTACTGTACCCATTTGTGAGGCTACCAGTCGCGTTCATCGCACTCTCCTGGATGGTCCCCAAACGATGGAGCCTCTGTACACGACTCCTCACCGCGTTTGTCGCAATTTCCCTCGGAATGCTTCTGTTCCGACATTTCGCCGAGCCATCTCTCCTTCAGTACTTTGTAGTTACTCGGCTACCAGTTATCTCCTGCACAGGGATAGTCGCCGCCGCAACATATGCTGCTATTCGTTCGCTTATTCCGGAGCACATGAGGAGAATATCGCTCACCCTCGTTGCTTCAATATGGGCTGTTGAGAACGTTCAAATAATCTCGGGCTGGTTCGTGACACCCGTGAATTATGAGCAGTACTGGGGCGTCATGGTAATCGGTTTTCTGCTCGCCCTTGCCATGTTGCACAGCAAGTCATCACCGACTCGCTGGGTCGTTCTCACGGTCGCAATCTTTGTCCTCAACATGTGTCAGGTGTTTCGATTTAACGACCTTATTTCATCCAAGCTTGCTCATCCGGAGGAGGATCTCGCTCGACTAGCTCAGTCGGCACCAAACATGATAACGGATGATATTTATGTGGCGACTTTTCTGGACCTCGTTCATCCGCGTCAGGAGCCAACGGCGTTTTCATTCACCAAAACCTATCAAGCTACTTCGTCTGAGAACTACGAGCTTTTTCAATGCGCCAAACAGGCCTTGCAGCAGCAACGACCCAACGATATGCCGCGATTCCACCGGATTTTGGAAAGGCTTGAAGTCGGTTACACCGCCCGCGGCACAGACCTCAATGTGACCATGGGGCGTCAACCACTCCCTGAGCATCCGCCTTCAATGCAGGAAAAGCCCCTGAACTGCCCCGAGTCGCAACTGTACATCATCGATACGAAGTAGCGAGCGCCTCGGGCTCCAGCAGGGCCTAACCATAGGGTATTATTGTTTATTGAGAAAAACGATGGGCCCCGATGCTGCACCGTAACGTTACCGTGTCATAACAGAAGCGCTTACTCCGGAGGCACCGGTGACCGACTGTTATGAATGACATGACCGCCCCGCTATCAACCCGACCATCATGCAGCTCCTGTGGTGTAGACCTAGCAGGCATGCGCTCCGATATAGAAGCATTTGCTCGAAACCACAGCCCTCAATCAACACGCGCCGCCGCAATTTATATCGTCTCGAATGAGAACTGGCCGACCACCGTGTACGAGAACTTACAGGCCGGCAAGGCCGCCGAGGGTTCGGGTCATCTCGGGATCTCCAGCATGCGCAACTTTGATATCATGGTAGCTCGTCGCTCACACTTCGGAATCTTAGTAAATGACTGCAAATCGATGGAACGAGCTGTAGCGATCATGCTGGACGTCGTGGCGAATAGAGCTCAAACTCGTCGCGAATTTTGCAGCGTACTTGAGCGTACTATTTTGGATTCAGCGTGCGGGAAGTATCTCCATGCCTCCTCACACAGGCCATCAAAGCCGGAAAAAACTCTGGGGGCACGCCTGCAGGCAGAGCTTCAGCGTGAGGGGAGTTGGCTATCAACAGACGAGGGCTTTGCGTACATACAAGACCTCGCCAAAAACGGTCGGATCTTCAACATGCGCGCTAATTTTTGTGACTCTGCGTCGGTAGAGAGTGTTTCGCGGATGCTCAATCACCGCTATGCAGCGCTCGACTCAGTCTATTGGTCGAACGTGCTCGAACTGACCTTCGACTGCGAACTTGCCGGTCAGATCAAACCAGGAGACCCATGGAGCGCACGAATGTTCGTGAACGCCTCATCCGTTCTTGCCCAAAACTTTCCGGCGGCTCTTATTGTAGCTGCTCAGAAAAACGATGCAGGCCAATTAGTCGGCCGGATCGTTGGCCCACTCGGAACGGTGTCGGTAAATTCTATGTATCAATTCACCGACACTCCCCTCGTCCAGACCTCTTTCGGCGACCAGAGCCGCGCTTTCCGAACGCAGTAGACACTCCGATCGAGCAGGGTGGTGAAAAAGATTTTCTGTTGTGCATATTGATAGTCTGGCTGCAACTTCGTTGGAGACGCCGAAAAAATTCTCAGCGTATCTTAGAGGATACGCCTCCGGTTTTTTCGGAATCTCGGCCTCCTTTCGCCTAAACTCTCAAAATGCTCACGACGGAACCTTTTTTCACCACCCTGCTGGACGAAAGCAAACGCTCAGCGCACACTGGTCGTATCCAGAACCTCTCTTGGAGCTCCGAATGCGACGAACTCTTGTCTGTATAGTGCTTTTGAGTATCAGCACCTGTGCGGCCGAGGAAACTCCTCTGACAATGACCTGCCCCTCTGGATTTCGCGCCTACGAGAGATACTGCATCCCCGAGCGGGATCCTTCGAGGCCGTCAATGGTGACGGGGGGAGGTTGTCCTAGGGGGTACGCCGTCCGCGGACGCTTGTGTGTACTCGAACGAACGGCAACGCCAGTGCCAAGCGGCCTCGATACAACTAAGAATCTCGACACACCTGACGAAAAAGCCGCGCCGCCGGCCTCAAAGTAGCTGCAATATTAGGCAGTTGCGACTCTTTGACGGTAAGACTATTCCAAGCGCCCCGATTCGGCATCTTACCTTATAGACCCATGGTCGGAGCCGTAGTCACCAACAGCATACGGGAGGTTACCCTAGCTTGCTTAAGGAGACTTACATCTTAGTTCGCCGCGCATATCGGCACCCCCGTGCCTTAGTGGTCCTTTTTGTGAGCGCGAGCCTTCTTGGCTGGTGCATCTTCTCAAGTTGGACCCACCGGTCTGCACCACCTGAGCCAGCCGAGATACAAGCACAGACCGAACCGGTTGAGGTACCGGACTCTGCGGACACGTTGGCCTCACGACCTACCCGTGCATCATTTTTTTGGAAAGAACCCCGCTGCGACTACGAGGACGAGGGACAATAACGAAGAGGAATTTGGTCGGGCTGAGAGGATTTGAACCTCCGACCTCTCCCACCCCAAGGGAACGCGCTACCGGTCTGCGCCACAGCCCGAACGGGGGGTACGTTAACGGAAAACCCCCAAAGGATCAAACATATACCGGGCTTTGACACCGTATTTTGTTTCCATTAGTCTGACGGCCACTGTTTGGGGGCCTATAGCTCAGTTGGTAGAGCGCTACACTGGCAGTGTAGAGGTCAGCGGTTCGACCCCGCTTAGGTCCATTTTTCCCATTCGACATCTTTCTCATTCGTCATGTGAGCCCAGGTGACGATGCCCCTCTAGCTGCTATGTGCGCTTCACCCCACAGTCGCCTGGTCGTCTCTGTACTGCGGGCCCAGGCTTTGTTGCTGCGCGATACGAGCATACACAAAAACCCCGGATTTAAAGCGTCTTACAATCAATCACAAAACGATAGCGCACATCGCCGCGACCCATACGGTCGTAAGCTTCATTGATCGAGGCAATATCTATCAGCTCAATATCAGATACAATTCCGTGCTCAGCACAAAAGTCGAGCATCTCTTGCGTCTCCTTAATTCCACCGATCATCGAACCAGCGATCGATCGTCGACGTGGAATAAGAGAAAATGGGTGTACTTCTGGTGCCTTCGGTGGGACGCCAACAAGGATAAGCGTTCCATCGCGTCGGATCAGACTGAGTGTCTGATTCATGTCGTGCTCTGCAGATACAGTGTCGAGAATGAAATCGAACCGCTCTGCCGCCTGCTGCACAGCAGCTTGGTCAGTTGAAAGCAAAAAACCATGAGCACCGAGTCGTTTTGCATCTGCTTCTTTTTGAGGCGAGGTACTGATGACCGTAACTTCTGCACCAAATGCGACGCCGAACTTAACAGCCATGTGACCAAGACCACCGAGACCGAGCACGCCAAGTCGGTGCCCCTTACCAACGTTCCAATGCCGCAAAGGAGAATAAGTCGTAATTCCGGCACAGAGCAAAGGTGCTACAGCCTTAAGATCCAGCTTCGGAGACACTTTAAGAGCATAATGTTCATCAACGACGATCTGAGAGGAGTAGCCACCCTGCGTCGGAGTCTTTTTATCCTGCTCCGTACCGTTGTAGGTAAATGACGGACCTGTTGCGCAGAATTGCTCAACGCCCTCCTGACAGCTCGGACAGGTGCGGCAAGAATCCACGAAACACCCTACCCCAACGAGATCCCCAATTTTGTGCTTAGACACCCGAGCGCCGAGGCCTGCTACGCGGCCAACAATCTCATGGCCAGGAACCATCGGAAACACTGAGCCACCCCACTCGTCCCGAGCCTGATGAATATCTGAGTGACAGACACCGCAGTAAAGTATCTCGATGAGAATGTCACGATCACCGGGGGTTCGCCGCGAGAACTCAAACGGCTTGAGGGGGGTCTGCGGATCGAATGCTGCGTAGGCCTTTGTTGGAATCATTGAGCAAAACCTCGTTTATGCTTCACGGTAGCATAGTGTATCCTCGTACCCCTCGACGCAAAAGCATAAAACAAGGCCATACTCACTTGTGGACTCCCCCTTAGGGACCGATACTCATAGGAGGGCTAGCGCAATAAGTAGCCAGCCCAATCAACCACTTTCTCACAGGAAGGATCTATGAAGAGAGTTTTTATTGCACTTTGCCTGGTAGGTTTTACTGCCTGCACGCACCAACAAACCCAGCCAGCCGCCGAAGCCGCCTCATGTGCATGTGGCAACCACGCGACTGCAGATGCATCATGCTCATGCGACAAGTGCAAGAGTGATAACAAGAGTGCCTGCGAGTGTGGCGCACAGAAAGCTCCAGCAGCAACCGGCCACTCATGCGGACATTCGCACTGACGCGAAACGATTACGGGAGGTGCTCGTCCGGATCAAACGAGGGCACCTCCTGTATCGGAGCTATCTCCTGACGTAACTTATCCACCTCGGCTTGCTCCTGCTTGAGGACAGCGTCGAGATCAACCGCTCCTACCTCTCTCCCTCCAATGTGCGACTGCGAAGAGCTGTTGGTTGTCGCACTTGATTCATCTTCGATATCAAACGTTTCTCGGGTTGACGGCTCCTTCTTCTGAGGAGGCGCCGCTGACACCTTCTTTCCTTGCTTAGATTCCTGTTTGGACAAAAGGTCCTCGAGAGGGTCGACGTTCTGAGCGCCCTTCGACGGTGCGCGTTGCTCGGAGGGGATCGATCCTACCCCTCGCTCAGACTCGCGACTAAAGGAGAACTTTTTACGAGGGAGCGGGTTCATCTGCGTGACAACACTCCGCGGAATTAGTATGTGCTGACCCGGGCGAAGCTGCTTTAAACTCACTCCTTTGTTCGCATCCTCTACGACACTTCGGGTGTTCTCGGTTCCCGTGTACCATATCAGGATCGTATCAATATCCTCCCCGCCTCCAGCTGGCGACACCACGTGAACAAGGTAGGAGCCCTCTCGCACAGGCTTGGGACTGGACAACAAAAGAGAGTCGCAACCCGAGGCTGCCATCGTGGTAAAGGCAATCGGCG
>JBIIYC010000050.1:0-16218 GCA_044347025.1 Bdellovibrionota bacterium | reverse complement strand
ATCAAGAATACTTCCCGGGCCGTATAAAACGCACTCAGCCCCGAGTTCATCGAAATTCGGAATATCAGTGCAGTATGCTGCGACATCGCTCGGAATTCCGTCGATCTGACGCAGAAGTACAGGAGCAACATCGTATCCGACTTCTACCTTTGTGCGAGAGGGAAGCATTGACTCGACCACCCTGCGGATATAGTCGTGACTGGATACGGTCCGAAAAAGCACTCGGGCCTCGGAGAGCGGAGAGATAATGTTTCCTGCAACACCGCCCTGGATAAGACCGCAATTAACTGTGGTTGAGCCAAGGTCAGGATCCGTTGGCCACTCGGTCCCCATAATTCGGTTGAGAAGCTTTATGAGCCTTTCATTCGCATCGTCGCCGAGGTGCGGATATCCTGAGTGACATGCGGTGCCCTCGCATGTGATGCGCAGATCAAGCCCCCCTTTGTGGGCTCGCATGATCTTGCACTCTGTAGGTTCGCCGTTAATCAGATAGCGCACTCCGCGGTCTTTGAGCTGCATAGCTCCCCTGCGTGCGCCAATTCCGTCGAGCTCCTCACCAACCACGAGTAAAAGGCCGAAGTTGCTCTGTCCTTGCCTGAGGAGCCGATCAATAACGGAAACCATAGTTGCGATAATCCCTTTCGTATCGCATGCACCCCGTCCGTAGAGCCGACCGTCGCGTACGGTGGGGCAGAAGAGCTGCTCGGGGCCAGGAACGACATCGGTGTGGGTTGTGAAGACGATCTCCGGGATCCCGAATGAGACAAGCACGTTTGCACGACTCCCTTCAACAGGAAGGAGCTCAACGGGCCAGCCTCGCGAACGAAGGTTTTGTGCCAGGAATGTAGTGACCTCCTGCTCCTCTCCGGAGAGCGAAGGGATACGAATGAGATCGGATGCAAATGTGACGATTTCGGTTATGTTCATAAAGCCCTCGGCTAGCTGTGTCTATTCTAGTTTTCTGATTCGGGGAGCTGACTGGCGCACTGTGCGAACAGTGACGTTCTGGTGCCACCCTAAAACCTACTCGGTGTGCGTATGCCGCCAGTGTAGATGAGCAGCATGTGGATGAAGTTGATGACCTATAGAGCCTGAAACCAGCATGGTTTTTAAGGTGCTATATGAGCACCGTGTAGTCAACAAAAACCCAGGAAAGAGCCGAAGGCTGGGTTCTTTTCTGATTTCAGGAAATGGCGGGAGAAAGAAGAGCCGTCCTGCGAGTATTTCAGACGATGCCATTTTTCACCCCAATATAGAGGGAATCCTGACTGATACGCCGAACAAACGCCTGGGCGGCTGTGCAACCGGTGATTAACGTCAATGCAGAGAAGATTCCTGAGGATTGGCGGAAGTACAATCTATCAAACTTGTTGGCTACTCGACCTGTAGAGAGGCTCCCGAGCGCGTGCAAGGTACACAGCTACGCCTGAGGCTTATCATGACTGGAGCATATGGTGCGTCTCGTACGGAAGCCGTGCGAAGAACACAGTACGGGCTCAAGGACAATCAATACTCTGCTTGGGGAATCTTGCCGTAGAGCGCAGGGCGGAGCGGTGGAGTTTGCGGATCTGCCTTGCGACTGTGTTTCGAGATGAGGGTACTCGTGAGGTAGAGATGTGAGAGACCCGGTTGGCGTAAAGCCCGATTCTGCGCAGGGTAATCAGGTGCTTTCTGTAGGCGGCGAGAGTCCTACGATAGGATTGATTGACGCAACCCGGAGGTAGCTCGGGACAGGTCAGCCGGACTTTTGGGAGAGCAAAGCTCTCGTTCATAACCTCAAAGTAGGCGAACTGAGCCCCGGCTTCAGCCACAGTGAGTGCGCTTCTAATTTTACGTCTGAGCGTATCGTCACGGACACCTTTCTCTGAGCGATTGAGTGAGGATTCTATCGATCTCAGTATGAACTTCTGTAGCGTTAGCGCTTTGGCATCTGCAGCAACGATCGCGGCGGAGCGATTTTGGGTGGAGCAGGCGGGGGCTGGCAGAGGCTCCGGCTGAACATTAAAGAGGGTGGTAAGCTGGCCGGTTCCGATGGAGCGCTCCTCTGGTGTAAAGGTGAAGGTATCGAGATACGGACGGATCGTGTAGGAGCTATCGGACGGGAGATCCGAGAAGAAGAAGTATCCCTTTGAGTCTGTCATTGTGCTTCGAAAGAACAAGCGTCCCTGAGAGAGAACCCGTGAGGAGTCGAAGGCAAAAGACATGCTGGAAGTTCCGGCACCGCTGTTCTTGACCAGGTAGACTGTGACCGGTTCGGTGAATGGTTGTCCGCCTGGAGCCAGGATGAATCCCTCAACAGCGTCAGGAGCTACGATCTGGAGCGGTACCGGAGGTGTTGGTGTGCTAGCAAGGGTTGGTGCTGGAGCCGGGGTCTCGGTTGGGGTGAGTGTGGATATTGGTGAAGGGGTAGCGGTGTTGGTGAAGGTTGGGGTTGCTGTGGGTGTGTGAGTTGGAGTGACGGATGGAGTCGCTGTTGGTGTCGCTACGCATACGCTTGGATACCCCGAGCATCCATATCCGGCTTCGACTGAACAGATGTTTGAGCACCCATCTCCACCGCCAAAGTTTCCGTCATCACAGAGCTCTCCGGATTCAATGGCGCCGTTACCGCAGATGCTAGTGAAGGAGTGAATTGTTTTGCCGTCTTCAATTGCCCATAGTCGATCGCCCCTCGACGTAGAATAAATTGATTTCCAGAAGGTTCGTAGGGAGGGTTGAATAAACCACGTTAGCCCTCCGTCGGTCGACGTGTGAATAAATCCGCTTTCTTCTACAGCTGATATCTGAGTGCCATCATTCGATGTAGTTACTCCTACCCAGTTGCCCACTTTTCCGCGAGCTGTCCACGATGCTCCACTATCGGTAGAGACATAGACGCTTCCCCCATAGGCCGCCGTGACAAGCGTCCCGCCACCGTTTGATACAGCAATCGTCCGCCAGTTTGCGCTTGTGCCGCGGGGCGTCCAGGTAACCCCGGCATCGGTAGACACATAGATTTGCGTGCCTCCGATAGCGGCGAGAGTCTCTCCATCGGCTGATGAGGCGATGTAAAGCCAGTTGCGAGTGGTCTCGCGCGGAGTCCAAGAAACGCCGTAGTCCTGAGAGGTGTATATCTGACCGTTAAAAACCACTGCGGCGAGCTTTGAGCCATCTGCTGAGGATGTAAGAGACTTCCATTCTTGGTCGGTTGCCTGAGGGCTCCACGTGTTGCCGCTGTCACTTGATGTGTAGATCCTACCACCGCCCACAGCCGCCGCCATTTTCGTACCATCTGATGAGGAGGCAACAGAATTCCAAGACCGGTTACTTTCTCGCGGGGTCCATGTGGTGCCGTAGTCACTCGATGTATATATCTGTCCGCCAAAAACTACCGCGGCGAGTGTATCGCCATTCTCCGAGGCAGCGATGCTTCGCCAATCAAGGCTGGCTGTCTGCGGTGTCCACGTTACCCCGTAATCAGTCGAGGTAAATACTTGACCGTTGAATACCGCGGCAACTAGTCGCGATCCATTCGATGACGCCGCGATGCTTCGCCAGCTCCGGGAACTCTCCCGCGCTGTCCACGTAACGCCATAATCAGAGGAGGTGTAGATCATATTTGATGTTGCCGCGGCCGCCAGGAATGATCCATCGCTTGACGAGGTTATAGACATCCAATTTCTACTGCTTGCGCGGGGAATCCACGTGACACCTGAGTCATTTGACGTGTAGATCTGTCCGCCGATTGTTGTAGCAGCTAGGTACGTACCGTCTGCCGAGGAGGTAATCGCTCTCCAATTCCGGCTAGTATCTCTCGCTGTCCAGTTTTGCCCTGAATCAGTGGATAGATAGATACTCCCGCCGCTTACCACCGCGGCAAGAATAGAGCCATTTGCGGAGGAGGTAATCGCCGTCCAATTCCGTGCGCTTTCACGAGCCACCCAGGTCGCGCCAGAATCTGAAGATATGTAGATCTGGTCTGAAGATGCCACCGCTGCCAAGAATGAACCGTCAGCTGATATCGAGATCCCTGTCCAGGCGCGATTTTCCCCTCGTGCCGTCCACGTCGCTCCAGCGTTACTTGAGATGTATATCCGCCCGCCGGATTCTGCGGCGACGATGGTAGTCCCGTTTGACGAGTAGGCAAGGGCTGACCAGTTCCTGCGACCTATTGAGGTTTGAACGCTCCAGGTGGTTCCGCTATCGACACTGGTATAGATGTAACCATTGCTCTCTGCGACCGCCGTTTTAGTGCCATCGCTCGATGTCGCCACGCGTTGCCACGCGCGTGTCGCAGTGGTCGATCGCCAAGGGTTTGGTTCGCAGATATCTCCGATACCATCCGAATCTCTATCTGTTTGATCCTGAGCATCGCGGCCGTAGGCATACGGACAATTGTCGGCTGTATTCGAGAAAGCGTCTCCATCATCGTTCCGGACGCACGTACTGGGAGATGATCCACTGCACAACCAATAGGGTTCCTGGTTGCACGACCCGTCGCATCCATCCATGACATTCCCATTTCCGTCATCGCACGCCTCTGCGCCTTCGACGACTCCGTTACCGCATGTCTGGGCGTAGGTAGTCGCCGGGAATGCACAAAGAAGTCCCACTATGAACACGTACGTACGTGTATGGGCTACGCGTGCACGGATTCGTCTCAGCGCACGCATGGTGCGCAGCCAGAGGACACTCCTCGTCTTGCAACAGCTGCTAGGGCGTTCGGCACGGTTTACCCACATATCCCAGGAGGTCGACAAGGTTTGGGGAAAGCTAAAGGTTTTTTGGCTCATCGACGGAATTAGTGAGTAGTAGCGGGGCAGAGCTACGGCATAACCCGCTTAGTTTCCAGCTAAAAACGAGGTTATTGCGTGCACGTTCACGAGCAGGTGCACGTGAACGGCCCGATATCATCAGAAAGTACCCACTAAAAACGTCGAAGACCCGGTTTTTTTAGTAACATGAGTGATTACCCTGGTTAGGAGCCAGAGCGTCTTGTCAGTCGGGTACGATAGTTGGATTGCCAGTAAGGGGGGCAGGGGCGTGCACTTTGGAGGCGCTATGTGACTGAATCTATGAGAATGAGGCTGGAGCTGGATTCAAAGATATCCTCTGCTGCAGCTGATGATATGCAGGCTAGGCCTCTGTCGAACTTCGCAAAAAAATTCTCAGTGTATCTAGGTTGATACACATCCGGTTCTCTCGCTCATGTTCCTTGTACCACCTCCCACCTCGTGTCCCTCGCGACGAAGCTATTTTTGAAACCAGTGCTAGCCGACACCCTCATGCCACGCCCCACATACAGCTTTCATTGCAAGAGCTGCTGGGAAAAAGACCGATTATCCGTGGCTCGTTTGAGAGGTCTCGGATCGCCGCGACGAGCTCGGCAGCCCCCGTTCCTCCCTGGCCGATAGCACCTCCCTGGGTATACACTCGTGGCAATGACTAACGACCAATACTTTAATAAAACCCGAATCGAGTACCGTAAGGGGGCACTTAGTGAGGATACGGTATCTCGGTGTCCGTTTGACCAATTTCGTGCGTGGTTTAATGAGGCGATTGAGGGTACTGAGGCGGAACCAAACGCCTTCGCTCTGGCAACAGTCGGACTCGATCTGCAGCCGAGCGTTCGAATGCTGCTCCTGAAGTCGTTTGATGAGCGCGGCTTTGTATTTTTCTCGAATTATGAGAGCTCCAAGGGACAGCAACTGGCGGAGAACAGCCGCGCTTCGATGGTATTTTATTGGCCATCACTGGAGCGTCAGATTCGACTTGAGGGGAACGTGGAAAGGGTTTCGGTAGCCGAGTCTGATGCATACTTTAGTAGTAGACCACGCGAGTCGCAGCTCGGGTCTGCGTGCTCACGTCAGAGTCGAGTGGCATCCTGTCGGGAAGAGATCGATGTGGCGTTACAGACGCTTGGCGAGCAGGTTGGAAGCGGCCACCTTGAGCGCCCGCCTCACTGGGGTGGCTATCGGCTTACTCCGCACCTCTTTGAATTCTGGCAGGGGCGAGAGAATCGGCTTCATGATAGGCTTCGCTATCGACGAGATACCGATGCATGGATGATAGAGCGCCTATGGCCCTAACTAGTACCCCAACGACTGTTCTTCTTGGCGGTGGTTACACGTTACAACGCGTAGCAGGTCTTCTGCCGAGCCACTCGTTCGTCATTACCTCTCGCAACGAGGAGCAGTGTGAGAAATGGCGAGCACTCGGTTGGAACGCACTTCGAGTTGACAGCGAGGCCCCGGAGACCCTCTCGCAGCTTTTTACGCTGTATCCGACGCTATCTGTCGTTGTGGACAGTATTCCTCCACTCTCGGGCGCACGACCATCCGCGGGGGTCGCAAACATAGTCGCTGCGATAGAGGGCACTCAGGTATCAAAGGTTATCTATCTCAGCACAACGGGAGTATTCGGGCTTCGTGATGGCTCTGAAGTTACGGAGGATACCCCACCACAACCGTGGAATGAGCAGGGACGAGCACGTCTTGCGTGCGAAGATGCGTACCGTGCGTGGGCATCAGCACGTACAGGGAGGACGTGTACGGCGTTACGACTCCCGGCTATTTATGGTGAAGATCGCGGGCTCTTGTTTGCGCTCCGTCGAGGGAGTTACCGGTTGATAGGAGACGGCTCCTGGTGGACGAACCGGATTCATGTCGCTGACCTTGCTACCATCATCGCAAAAGCTATCGATACTAAATTACCTGGAGTGTTGTGTGTGAGCGACGACTGCCCAGCTCGCGCGCGAGATGTCGTCGCATTTGTATGTGACCGAGAGAACCTTGGGTTTCCGCGCTCAATATCTGAACAGGATGCTCTCGCCGCAAAGAGCTACACGATGCTTTCCAATCAGCGCATCTGCAACGCGCGGATGAAGGCACTTCTTGGGATAACGCTTCAGTATCCATCGTATCGTGAGGGGATGAGCCTATCAGCCCACTGATATGGGCTGCCTTGAATGAGTATGTCAGAGGGATTTCTCTACAAAACGTTTGCTCGGCGCGAAACACATCCAGCTCGTCTTGGTGCCCTTGCGCGCTTGCAGGGGCTGCAAGCGGCACCGGCACATCAGTGTTCGGTGCTTGAGATAGGGTGTGGAGATGGTGGAAACATACTTCCTCTTGCTGTCAGATATCCACGCAGCCGCTTTGTCGGAGTGGATACGGACGAGCGACTGATCGAGAAAGGGCGTAGAGATGCAGGAGCACTCGGCCTTACCAATCTTAGCCTTGAGTGTAGGGACATTCGTTCTTATTCCGCCGGCATGGATACGTTTGACTACATCGTCTGTCACGGTGTGTTCTCGTGGGTGCCTACAGGTGTTCAGTCCGCGATACTAGCCACGGCGTCTACTGCTCTTGCTCCGGAAGGAGTTCTCTTTGTGAGCTACAATACATTGCCTGGGTGGCGACAGCGCGGAGCGCTGCGGGAGATTCTGCGCAAAGGAGCGGATGAGGCATACAGCGATGATGTGCAGGAGCGCTACACCCATGCGATGTCGGCACTTAGCCGGTTGGCTCGGGAGCACAACAACACGGGAGATCTCGAGGCGCGCTACCTACGAGAGGCGTATGAACGGTTGCAAACGTCAGAACCCGCGTACGTAGTTCAAGAGTTCCTGGGTGAGTACAACACCCCTTTTCTGTTCCAAGATTTCATCAAGGTAGCTGGGAGCTATCAGCTTCAGTTTCTCTCGGAATCGCGGGTAGTAATGATGTCGGCCGACGATCTGAGCCCAGCTGTTCGGCATGAGATAGAAGCTTTCGGTGATGACATTATTGCGCGTGAGCAGGCGCTCGATATGATTCGTAACAGGACATTTCGTGAAACGCTTCTCTGTCGGTCGGAGCGCACCCTACAGCGCGGATTACGTGTTGAAGCTTTTAAGGCGCTGACGATGGTCTCGCAATATACTCCGGTGAATTCAAGTGCTGCATCTCCCCGGTTTCAGGAGCGGACAAGTGGACGAGAGCTGGAGACTCCAGCAGGTGAATGCTCGGATGTTCTACGATGGCTCGCTGCATGTGGGCCACGGGGCACAACTTTTGCTGATCTGTTTGACCGGACGCGAGGTGAATCAGCCCTATCGGAGCGAGAGCTATTAATCGCGGTTGTCACGTTGTGGCGCTCGGGGTTTATTGATCTGCTCACAGAGCCAGTCATCGAGCGCGAGGGCATCGCGGGAATAGTCAAAGTAGGACCGTGGACACACCTTCAGTGCAAGGAGAGTTCAAAGGTCACCAGTGGGCTTCACGATTCCTATCCGCTCTCGGCTATCGAACAGAGGGCGCTGACACTCGCGCAGGGAGGGATGACGTTCTCCGCTCTTCGCACACAGCTTCTTGCCGATCTACCAGACGCCGAGGTGGGTCGACTGCTTGAGTCACTCTACGAACGCGGGTTTTTCATATAATGGTCGACACTACCTATTCGCGTGACCGACAACTTGATCTCCTCCGTGGCATTGCAGTCATGGGGATGTTTTTCTTTAGTCTTGTGCTCTCAATGTCCGATACGCTTCCGAGTGTGCTTGAGCACAACGTGTCCGGTCGATTGCTGCCGGGCGATCTCGTATTAAGTCTCTTTCTCTTCTCAAGTGGTGTCTCGATCGCCCTGCTGCGGAGCCGTTACCGGAGTTTGTGGAATCGCGAGCTGTGGATAAAATTGGCGAAACGACTCGGTATGATGATAGTTGCCTCGGTATTCATTACCCCGTTTTCAGTCGGAGCATTTCTGGGGATGGATGAGGTGATGCTGAATGCTGTGCTCACGGTGCCGGCGGTAATCCTGTCGGGAATGGGGCTAGCTGCCAATAGTATCGTTATGGCTGCTATTGCAGTCGCGTACGAAATGCTCCCGAAATTTGGAATGCAGGTGCCGTTTTCAAGTATGTATCTCGGTGGGTATTATGGAGCGGTTTTTTTCCTTCCGGTCATGGTAGCGGGGGTGCTTGTCTGCCACGAATGGCGCAATCGCAGCCTCCCACATGCACTCGCGTGGTCGGGAATCTTTGCGCTCGCCTGGTATCAGTTCGGAACTCCCGATAAATTGAGCGTTACGCCGTCATTTATCGCATTGAGCTGCTGTATCTGCGCACTTTTGTTGTATGTCCTCGGGCGATTCCATGTGACGAATAGTTGGTTGGAGTATTGTGGTCAGCATTCGCTCCGCATGTGGGTCTTGATGTTCGTATTGCTTGGCCCAGTGCGTCTCTACGCGGAGGTCTCGCTTCATGCTCGGGGACTCTCGCTGGCTTGGTGGCAAGCGGTTGTTGTTGCCGTAGGATGGATGGCGATTAGCGGCTTCATCTCGAGGAGCTGGGATCGTTTTGCGTATCGCCACTGAAAGATGAGGTTCGTCGGTGCGGATCGATAGTTTTGTTTGCAACCGAAGGGTGTGCGCGGACCGTGAATAGGACTAATTCACCCGACGGCACACAACAGCTACTCGCGTGAGCTGACCAGCCTTAACCGGGAATGCGCGGTCAGCAGGTCGTTGATAGTTTGGCAAACTGGTTTGGAACCGTAGTGTATAGGATTGGGGTGCCAACCCTGCCAGAATAGCGCCGGAATAGCGATAGGTTGAAGAACGAGATGGGATCGCCCATCCAGAACTGGGGCGAATATCGGATGGAAATATATCAACCGTAATCGCACCCGCATTCGGTGAATTGACCAGTGGGGTAAAGCCCGTGTGGGTGATTCCGCCGTCCTGCGCAAATCCTTGGCGAGGAGACTGAAATAGAGTCGCGGCGCCAAGAGACACAACACAGAGCAAAGTAAGAGACGTTCTGTTCATGATAATGACCTCAAGCGGACATACTCGTGTTTCAGATAGTAGCCGAGCGATAAAAAGACGCGGAACGTGCGGTCGTTTGGCGTTGATGGAGCTAGCTCTTTATCATCGAAGCCGGTTGAATTGAGTATTTGCATCCGTGTTACCCGTCAAAAACCCAGTCGCATACGTAGTACGGAGTGCTTGTTTCTGTTGGGGTTGCAGTTGGAGTGGAAGTCGGTGTCGGGGTGCTGGGATTGGTCTCGGTCGGCAGAGGCTCAGCCGCCATCTGTGCTTGAACATCGAAGGAAGCAATCATCGCGACTGCGAGTACGGGGATCGTTACCATAAGCAGCAGCCAAGCCGCTAAGGTGGCCCTGCTTGGTGGTAGGCCAGGAGAGGTATTGTCCTTCGATGTGCGTTTCATTCTCTGCTTTGCATAGACCCGAGGCCATTATCGGCCCTGCGATGGGAAACTTGAGGAGATTCGACCAATATACCTCAACCCGGGGGGCAGGAGCCGGACCGCGACCAGGGTGTCCAAATTTCCCACGGCATTAAGGCGGCAAGCTCGGCTGGGGTATCGGGCGTCTCCGTGTCCACGTTTAAGCCTTGACGCGATTGAGAATCGGACGGGCCTTCGGCGAGGCGGAGCTGGTTTTGTGACCGGCTCCGCCTCGATTAATTCAAAAACCCAAAATGCCCACAACCGCGAATATTCTAGAGCGCAAGCCTCTGTGCCGCTTCCGCTCCCGCATACTCCTCCCACATCCGAGCAAGGTGCCCGTTTGTCTGGAGGAGCTCGGACAGCGTCCCGCGTTCGACAACTCTGCCACGTTGCATCACAACGACCTCGTCAAAAAGGTGGAGAAGATTGAACTTGTGGATAGTTGCAATCACCACGCGATCCTTAAAGCATCCGAGGATCGTTTCGTAAATCAGCCTCTCATTGACGATATCAACGCTACTCGTTGATTCATCGAGGAGGATGACATCCGAATCGCTGTCGAATGCGAAGAAGAGACCACGAGCGAGAGCGAGTCTTTGCTTTTCGCCCCCACTGAGGGAGATGCCCTTCTCAGCGATGTTCGTTTCGAGGCCAGCTGGGAGTTTATCCAGAACACTTCGAAACCGAGCCATGGTGATCGCAGTCATTATCTTCTCTGGAGCCGCATCGGTCCCCATCGTCACGTTGTTGCGCACTGTCTCTGCGAACACTTCAGGATCTTGAGGGATGAGCGTTGTGTGGTGTGAGAGTGCTGCCAGGCCATTCTGCACATCAAATCCGTCGCACATCACCGATCCTGACTCTGCCCGATTGAGTCCTCGTAGGGTTGCCAACAGGGTAGACTTACCACTTCCGCTTCCTCCGACGACGGCGATGCTGCGCCCTCGCTGGAGTGAGAGCGATACCCCGCGTATTCCAGCACTCTCCTCGCCATTGCCGACGTGGGTAAAGTGGAGGTTCTCTACGGTGAGGGTGCTCCAACTATTGGGAAGCTTGGCAGTCGCTGTTGCGCCTACCAAGTTTTGGAAGTCTTGCTCAATGTGCTCAATGGCCCGCAGACGCGTCGCTTTAACTACCATATCACCATACTTCCACGTGAACTCGAATATCGAGTGGCTGAGGGTAGTCAGGTAATCATTGAGCGCGAACAACGTGCCAATCTGCACCGCACCGCCCTCTTTCGCTGCTTCGACTACGAACCACAACAGGGTGCAGGCGCGAGTAAGGTCAACGACAAGCGAAGAGGTAAACCACTTGCTTTCATTGAGCTTCGCAGTCGCCCGCGTTAACGGCTTAAACGACTCCAATTGAGTGCTCACAGCTCGCTCAACCTGATCTTCTAGGCGAAGACTGATAACAGTTGTGATGTTGGTCAGGTAATCCTGGACCTTGGAAGCGACCTTATTGAGCTGGGAGTTTCCCCGTTCGTAGAGAGGAACGAGCGCCCGGTCAAAGATCACCACCAAAGCAGTAATCGCCACCGACCCAAGCACAACGACTATCCCCGCTTGTGGCAGGAGAAACGTCATCATAACAGCTGCACCAAGCGTTCGAGTCACGAGCGCTAAAATCAGAAAGCTCGCTTCTGAAAAGTCAGCGAGTGCTGACGCAGCTTTGGCGACTCGATCTATTGTTTCGCCGCTGTGATGCTCCTGGTGCCACTTGAGTGGGAGTCGGGTCGTTTTTGAAAGGAGCCCAACCTGAATATTCTTTCGAATGATGAATGAGGTGGTGATCTCAATCACGCGACTCGGCCCATGAAATATCCACGAGACCACTCCGAGAGCTACTGCAAGGGCAAGCAGCCATCCACACTCCGAGAGGTTGTGCTGCACGGCAGCGTCCTGAGCGGCGTTGATGAATCTCGCCATTACGAGGGGTATGAGGAGGCTTACGATGAGTGAGATGGTCGACATGAGCATCGTGATAACGATCCATTTCCGCCGGCCCTCGCCGTATAGCCACATCTTTGATGCTAAGTAGCAAATTGGGTTTAATTTTAATTTTTCAAACATAGGGCCCATCCTTTTCCTGACGTGGTCAGGAGTGCGTTAGGTACTATTCGACCGTTCCGACAGCGATGTCGGTCCGGTTTTTGGCGTTACGAGTCACCAGCTGGGTGCCTGGACTGGAGAGTGCATCGGAATACGAGGCCCTATGCCGATATATATCGGCTATTTGCGGGTTCTCGATGTTTCGGGAGTTGCTCGCCAGCTCTGGAAAAGGCTGGCGACGTTAAGACCAACCTTACAGCTGCGTCGTGATATCTGCAGAGGACGCTCCGGCGGCTTCTGCGTTTCTCACGAGTATGTGTAGTGTCTTAAATTGGCGCATTGAATGTGTACCTCAACGAAGTATTCAACCAAGGTACGGGAAGGCGATGCCATAGTCAAAGAAAATCTCGCGTAGGATTCAGAAATGGATTCGGTGTGCTCAAACTGATCGGGGCTATCGATTGCGCTTGAGCTGGAGCACGACTCCGATACCGAGAGTCAGTAGCGCCATAAACGACCACTCGAATACGTATCCGAGGTGGATATCCGGTGGCGGTGTCGTATCAAATAGAGGCACTGGATACTGTACATCTGGAGAGTCCATTCCGAAGTTCTCGACGTTTTTTTGTCCGGTGAGAGCAAGTACGTCGTTCTTTCCTGCCGTACCCTCTTTTACGATCTTTGACGTAACGAGTGGGTCGTTGGGGTCTTGCATGGTTTCGAGATAGATTGGCAGGACTGAGTAGGGGAGTTGTTGCTTCATCTGCTCGATGTCCACACGAATCCAGAGATCTACCCACGGCTTGTTGAGGCCTGCAGGTGGATCGTTGGGTGCGAATAATTTGCGAGGCATAGAGCTCTTGATCAACCCAAAGCCCTGCGTTCGCTCTGGCTGCTGATACTGTTTGCGAGTCTCGAGTGTTTCGCGCCCCAATGGGATAAAGCCTCGATCGACGAGAACATACGAATCTGTGCCATCTAACTTGAGTGGGGTAATCACGTGGAATCCAGCGCGATCATTTGAGCCTCGATTTCGTCGAACAATGACCTCACGCGCAAAGTCGAACGTTCCGGAAAAACTGACCCGACGCCACACCTCATTGTGAAAATCCGGCGCCTGCTTCAAGAGCTCGACTAGAGGAACTACCGGCATGCGTAGGGTGGTGTCGAGGTGTTGAATCAACGCCTGTTTCTGGAGGTGGCGGTCCCACTGCCAGGCGGCTGCCTTTACCATACCAGCTGCGAGGAAGGTGCAGAGGAGCGTCGTTTTGAGCGAGAACCGAAAATTCATGGAGGTAGTGTACTGCCTTACGGGGTAGGTGAAAATGGAACTCGGCCGTGATGGGTGTTGCGAAAAGCCCCTTGCCTGAGAATGGAGGTTCGGAAAATCCGGTGGTGATATTGCAATAGCCTGAAATGTCTAGCTATTCTTGGGTTTTACTGAACGGCCATTGGGGTGGTATGGTGCTTCGAATAAGTTGGCCTTGTAATGAGGGCCAAACGCTACCCGCCGGAGGGTCATTCCTCTTACAGGTCGGGCAGTAGAAGTGTGAGCGTAATTCTTCAGAAGTATTAGGGAACCTATCGATGTTTCTTGTTGGTGCCGGAGCTGCTTTTCCGAATGTTGACCTATCGGATAGCGCGCTACATGCGATCGCTGGATCGCCTGCTGCAGAGCAGAGCCGGATTGTTGAAAGAGCCGGTGTTCGCTCTCGCTCGATATCCTTACGAGCCGATTATGTGCAAGGGGCAAAGGGATCGGATTTTGTGCAGGCTCGCCAAGCCGCCGAGACTAGCCCGACGTTACTCGGGGCTGAGGCAGCTAAGCAGGCGCTCACGAGAGCGGGAATTTCTATAGAGCAGGTTGGGTTAATCATAGCTGATACCGCGACCCCCTATCAGACATGTCCATCAGAGGCGCAGCGGATTGGAGGGGTGTTTGGAGTCAAAGTGCCGGCGTATGACGTGGTTGGGGGAGCCAAGGCGTTTCCACTCTTCTTTGATCTCCTAAAGCGATGGAAAGCAGAGCGTTTTCCTGAATATGTTCTATGTGTATCGACTAATACTCCGTCCCAGCACGTGAATTATGGAGTGGATGCGGTCGGAGCGGCTCTGTTGGGCGACAGTGCTGCCGCGTTCGTTGTATCGCGGGCTCACCCAGGTAAGTGGGAAGTTCGATGCGCTAATCTTGAAGCCTCGGGCAAGCGAGGGACGGCCATCACGGTAAGTCGCTCTGCGGTTGTTAATGTTGAGAATGTTGTCCGTCAACAGGAAGTTGCTCAGGCGATGGTATCAGAGTTTGAGTCTCTTGAGCGCGACGTGCCGGAGGCGATTCGTAGCGGATTGTTTATTGGCCCAGAATTATATGCCTCCGATTTTCAGGCGATCGCGGCCGAGCGAGGTATTCCACGCGAGCGCGTCGTTTCGTTAACCGGTGATTATGGGTATTCACTCGGAAGTAGTCAGGGGATCGCGCTCGCTTCGTTGTGGGAACAAGTTTCTCCGGGCCAGATAGTCGTGTTGCTTCACTGCGGCGATGGTATGATTGGTCGAACTGTTTTGGTGTCTCAGTAGAGGAAACATGCTGCATATCTTGGGCATGGGAACGTGCCATCCGACGACCTCAATAGATAATCACTTTCTTGAAGCGCTTGATATTGGCACCAATGCGCAGTGGATTGAGGAGAAGATAGGCATTCTTGAGCGAGTAACGACGCTGCCGGTGGATTACATTAAGACGACGCGTAATCAGGATCCTCGCATGGCTCTTGAGGTTGCCTCGATGACACCGACGGATCTTGGGGTAGCCGCGGCAACGGAGGCACTGGCAAAGACAGGTATCACGGCAGCCGACGTCGGGATGATAATCGTTAACACGTGCTCTCCGCGTCAGACGATGCCGAGCGAGTCGGAGCGAATCGCAGAGCGATTAGGCGTCTCCGTGCCTGCCTTTGATGTATACACCGCGTGCCCGGCGTTTGCCCTGCACATCGATTTCTTACGTAATTTTGAAGAGAGTGCGCTTCCGGAGTTCGTTCTGTGTATTTCGACAGCGACGATGACGCAGCACGTAAACTACAACGATCGTTCCGATGGAGCGATCTGGGGAGATGGCGCAGCAGCATGGGTCGTTTCAACGAAGCACGCTGGGCGACTTGAGATACTTGATTCCACGTTTACCGCAGATCCTACTCGCTGTGAGGCCGTTGTCGTCGATAGCTACGCATTCTTTCACCAAGATGGTCGCGCGGTACGTGATTTTTCGGTTCGCCAGACTGTACGGCTCATTAAAGCACTCGAAGAGAAGTATCCATTGGATTGGAACCGAGACATCTTCATCGGGCATCAGGCAAATCGCACGATGTTGGAGCAGATCACGAACAATCGAGAGATTCCAGCATCGAATCACTGGCACAATGTAACATACCTGGGTAACCAGGCTGGAGCCGGCGCCCCAGCTTCGTTGAGTATGCACTGGGACAAGATGGTTACTGGTCAGCATATCGTTGTCGCTGTAGTAGGGGCGGGACTCAGCTGGGGCTCTATTCTGATGCGGGTGCGCTAACCCGGCCGGGTATATCCCAAATGAGCTTGGGTGCCCCACCCAATGCGATGTGGATGAGGAGAGCCGCCGGCGGTTCAATGGTGCGCTGCTCTGAAGGAAGTGCGAAGCGGGTCGACTGGGCTTATGCTCATGGCGCAGACGTGGGCTCTCGGACCTCTCGTTGAAGGATCAGTCCGATAAGGATCCACACGATCAGCATCACTTCACTGTCGCCGAAGTTGTACTCAACCAACCCTGCTGTTTGCCACGATACAAGAGCGCATCCGATGGCTACATACATCGGGTCGCGCGGGGTTCGGAAGCACGAACGGCAAACAGCGAGTAGAAACCATACAAAGAGCAGTCCTGCTAACCAACCATTTTCCGCGACGATGTTGAGGAGGTTGTTA
>JBIIYC010000049.1:0-16336 GCA_044347025.1 Bdellovibrionota bacterium | reverse complement strand
CCGCAAAGAGTCCGATTCCGAGACCTCTCTTGTTCGATGGATCCGCCTTCAACACCATCTCCTGGAACGAACGGGCCACCTTCGTGACCTCATCCACAACCAAGAACGATGCCCGTTCAGCAAGGACCGATTGCAGCGCCTTCGAGTAGCGGTCAGGCACCTTGATGCCATCCACCAGGAGCTTGTAATCACCTCGAATATTTTCGGGGATCTCCCCGCCCTTACCGAGCGCTCGCTTGAGCTGCTCCAACGGAGACGCCGCGGTCATCTGCGACTGCAACGCATCGCGACGACTCTGGGCCGAAACCAATTTGTCGCGCACTTCACGAACGGAACGATCAAGCTCACGCTGTTTATCGCGCAACACGACGAGCTGCTGAGCAATCTGCTTCTGTTCCTCCTCTCCGGAGAGGTCGAGGGTCTGGAGTCCCTGCTCTAGCTCGGAAGCTTTCGCCTCAAGACGCGCGAGCGATTCCTTAGACTCGGCGAGCCGCTGATTGAGAACCCTCTTTCGCTCCTCCAATCGATTGATCTCGGCATTGCGGGACTGCAAGAGAGAATTTAGTTCGCGCTGCTTTGACTCACGCTGTTGAATCTCTCTGGCGCGTTTATTGAGGTTATCTTTGATTGCATCCGAATTACCTCGCAGCTGCTCGATATCAACATCGAACTGCATCGATCGCTCTCGAGTCTGATTCTCTTGCTCTTGAATCGCAGATAGATCCTGTGCCGCCGCCTGCTCGTCTTTCTCCAACTCACCGGCTCGAGCCTGAGCTTCATCGACCCGCTTATCGAGACGAGCCAAGGTATCAACGAACAACTCGCGCTCCGAGTGAACCAATTGCTCCTTGAGCTCGGCCCGGGTAACCGCCCGCGCGGCCTGCCGCTTCAAGTTGGCAACCTGGCGAGTAACCTCTTTGATAACATCATCGAGCCGGACTACCTGCCCCTTCGTATCATCGAGCCTCTTCGCTACCGCGTTAATGTGTTCGCGGAATCCTGCGATATGCGCAGCCTCTTCGATAACCAATCGACGATCATCGGGCTTGGCTGAGATAATACGACCGATCTCGCCCTGTGCAATAATGGTGTATCCGCGTGAGGCAAGTCCCAAAACCCGGAACAGCTCCTTTACATCCTTGAGACGGCACCCGACTTTGTTGATGAAAAACTCAGACTCTCCGGATCGGTACAACCGACGCGTGACCTGTACCTCGCTTACCGAGCGAAGCCACGAGTATTTCGAGAGAGAGGCGCGGATGTCCGCTAGAAAGTCATGCGCTGGCGCCTCGGCGGAAGCGGCTGCCTCCTCCACAACCTCCTCGACTGTCGGCTCCAACTCAACGGTATCAAGATTTGCAGCCTCCTGGGCGAGCACCTCGGATTGGGCCTCAGGCTGCGCCTCTAACTGCTCGCCCTCTAATGCTGGTGAGGACAACTGAATGGCATCTGTTTGTTCAGCACCCTCTGATTCAGGGCTTGAGTCTCCCGACTGCGCGGCGACTTCGACCGTCACCGGCTCTGCCGAACCAACCACAAGTTCCGATTGCTCGTAGTACGAGAGGAGTTCATCGAAGAGGTTTTCTTTGTTCGCTCGAATAACGATCGAAACCTCAGCAAGCCCAAGGGGCCGCAGCGACTCAGTGCCATTAAAGATCACATCTTCAAGCACGCCACCTCGGAGCTGCGAGGCGCGAGTTTCACCCAATACCCAGCGCAGGGCATCGATGATGTTGGATTTTCCACAACCATTCGGACCAACAACGCCCGTAATTCCCGCCTCGAGAGGAAGGATGAGACGCTCCATGAATGATTTGAATCCGAAAACTTCTAACCGTTCTACTCGCATGTGTTGGTGCCGCTCTACAACTGAACTACAAAGACCTGGATTGAGGGGACGTTCCGACCGCTCTCCAAGTCACTACGACTCTGTGACTCCAATCGGAGCTCTCATAGGTTTAACATTGTTAAAACAAGAAAGCACTACCCTCTTTGCTCGATCGCTCGGGGGTGGCTTAGGCCGGTAACTATTTCAGATCTTGCGGATTCTCTCCAGCCTTTTGGGGCTCTTCGGCGGGCTCAACAGCGTCCCGTGCCGGACGCTCACCTAGCAGCGCTTCCACCAGGGGGCGAACGACCTCTCCTAACGTGCCCTTGTGTGGAGCCAGGATTGAAATTGAATAGTCAACTGCCGAGATGTAGGAAAACGCGAGCGAAACCAGCAAGAGGTTGAGACCGAGGAACTGGTAGGTCACACGGTGACCGAACAAGGAGATGGAATAATCGTTTAGCAACAACGCCAGGATGCTGACCATCTGGAGGAAGCTTTTCACCTTGCCTCCCGATTTGGCCGAGACCACGGTCCCGTCCTTTGCCGCGAAGGCCCGCAGCCCTGTCACCCAGAACTCTCGTGCGAGGATTAAAACGACCATCCATCCGGGAACCAGTGACCGGCACTGTTCATCTCGAACGGCCACCAACATCACCAGAGCCGCCATGACCAGGATCTTATCCGCAAGGGGGTCGAGGAGCTTCCCGAAGTCAGTGATCGCCGCGTATCGGCGCGCAAGGATGCCATCTGCATAATCAGTTATGGCAGCCAACACGAAGATCACAGCCGCTACATTGAGCGAATTCCGCGACGGTTCGATAAGAAACACAACAAAAACTGGAATGAGAGCCAGTCTAATGAACGTTAACCAATTAGGGATTTTCTTGTACCAGTCAGCCATTACGCTGACGACTATACTGCTTTTTGAGCTTGAGTACACGCCTTACATATTCGCGGGTCTCAGCATACGGAGGAACCCCGTTGTATCGGTCCACCGGCACCAACCCTGCGTTGTAGGCGGCGATGGCGTGGATCTCGTTTCGATACCGTTTGAGGAGCTGCGCCAAGTACCGCGTGCCCCCGTGGATATTCGACTCCGGCGAGAATGAGTTGCGCACTCCCAGCATCTTCGCAGTGCCCGGCATGAGCTGCATAAGGCCACGAGCTCCCTTCGGCGAGACCGCATGGGGGTTAAAAGCAGATTCGGCGTGGATAACGGCCCGCACGAGCGCCGGATCGACTCGGTGGAGGTCGGCCGCTTCATCGATCACGTCAGCATACTTGTCGTGAAACAGCTTCGGCGATTTGCCTGACGACGTGAAGTACGATGGACGCAAAGACGCTCTCGTCCCCGACGAGGAATACGCCATCCGTCCCTGCCCAGAGACTCGTCGAAAGCTCCCCACATTCGATTTAGCCGTAAACACCTCCGCCTGCTCACCTGGCTTCGGTGCCTTATTGGTGAAACGCAGTGAGCCGTCGGCTTGACGAACGACATAGATGCGGGCTTCAGCGGCATACGAGACAGTTGTCGATACGGAGAGCGACACGATCGCAAGAACGAGCTGTGCTATAACCGGGAACCGATAGGAACCCATAGAATGGCCTTTGCGCTTTGGCGTTAGAAGATTCAACACGACCACAACAGCGACTCACCGGAAGTAGTACGCCGGAATCTCCAGGTGGATCCGCCGTAAGGCGCTCATCCGACCAGGGCTTCGCAGCATCACAAAGCTTCTGTGTGATACCCTATTTTGATGCGGGGATTATTCGGGAGGCCTCAAAAACAAAGGGGGCCTACTACCTCCAAGGCTTGCTAACCTATTGAATACCGGAACCAATCGCTCGTTTGGACAGGCCAACGCAGTTCTACTTTTCCACGAAACCGCAGCAATTCCCCCTAGGTTTTTTCTCGCTCACGGGGTTGCCGCTCTGGCGCTCACGACTCAATCCAGACCCGCATCCTCGGGCTCGTCGACGCTCTTCAACGGGTTTGCACTGGCGACCTTTGCAACGTCCTCAACGTCCGTCGGTCGAGATTCCGCCGCCTGCACATTCTCCCATCCAGCCTCTAACCGAATCACGTTTCGATGCATCTTGTCGGGGTGGGGTTTTTCTATCGAGTCGACACTGCTCTGCGCGTGTGCGCCACGCGGGGGATCGACCTGGCGCGGCGAGGCGTTCGCGCTCTGCAGACCTACATCCACAACGGTGCTGTGCAATCCCGAGCGAATCGGCACATCACTACACGGCGTAGCGCTTGCGATACGTTCGAGCGATGAGCCGATAACGCCCAGCTCCCTCTGCAAAGCGGCGCGAGACTCATCTGACACGAGGCCATCGGGTGCCCCCTGTGTCAGGCTCAACAGACGCCCAAGGACCTGCTCGATCGAGTCGAGCGCCTCGCACGTCTCCGCGAGCCACAGCATTCCATCATGCGCATCCGGATCTAACCGCATGCGCCACATTCCCCGAATTGAATTCGGCAGCTCGTCCGTTCCCTCGTCGTCTCCATGCCTATTAACCCGCCCTCCGGAGTATAACCGATCGGCGGAGCATCGAAGATTGCGCGACGACTGAAGAAGCAGTCGCCACGATCGAACGAGCCGTACATTTGTGTGAGTATCGATCGCCATACCCGGCCCTCCATTTTACTTCTTACTTCATAGTGCGTTCGCCGCGTCGGGCGGTTCTGAATCACTGGCGGGTGCTCAGTGCACGACCCATCCACGAACCGCCCCGTAGTGTTGCCGTGGCATGTGCGCCCTATCGGGCGTTGTTCTCTGACGATTCGCTAGCGCCCGCACCACGCTCACGAGGCGCCAACCAGCACACCTACTGCAAGCGGCTCCGAATGGGAGCTAAGCTTGCAGTAGGTGACCTCGTGGGGATCCTTATCCTCGCAAGAGCTGGATTGCCAACTGTGGCTGCTGATTTGCCTGAGCCAGAACTGCCGCTCCAGCCTGCTGGAGGATATTAAGTCGAGTCAGCTCCGCCGCCTCAACTGCAACATCCACATCCATAATGCGAGCCTCGGCCGAGAGCATATTCTCGCGAGCCGTGGTAAGGTTTCCAACCGCGCTGTTCAATCGACTCTCAACCGCTCCGAGGGTACCTCGAAGAGAGTTAAGTGATGTGATAGCACCCGTTACCGCCACAAGAGCTGATCGCGCCGCTGATTGGGCGTATTCAACCGTTGTACCGGTCAGCGAGTAGGTCAGCGCTGAGGACCCGGCCGTTGCGAGACCGAGACGTTGAAGCGTTGCTCCTCCACCCTGATCCAGAACGATCTGAGATGTCGATTGACTATCAAAGCCGATCTGGAACGATATCTGTTGCGCACCCGAAAGCAGCAACACACCGTTGAAGGTTGTCGTCATCGCAATTCGCTCAATCTCCGAGCCGAGTGTTAAGAACTCCGCCTGAAGAGCCGACCGCTGCACCGCAGAATACGAGCCGTTTGCAGCTTGTTCTGCTAGCTCAGCAAGACGACCGAGCACTCCCGAGATCGATGACAGTGCACCATCGGCAACTGCAATCGTCGAGATACCATCCTCAGCATTTCGAATCGCTACCGTTGCTATACGCCGATCTACACGCAACGATTCGGCGATCGCCAAGCCCGCTGCATCATCGCTTGCGCGATTGATACGGCGACCAGACGACAACCGTTCATACGTTTTGGAGAGATCGTTCGATGAACGACTCAGTAGAGCCTGGGAACGAACGGATGCTAAGTTTGAGTTAATACTAATAGTCATGTTTTTCCTCCGTGAATATCCGATGCCCACGTCATTCCTTTGACGTGTCCCTCCTGACGGATGGGAAGCACCATCGAACGTTTACGCTCTCTACCAGCGTGCTGATGGGCACACTATCTGAGAGCTACAACTACATAAGCCAACTGCTGGTACTACTACTGCTCGGTACGGACGTACCGTTACAACCTAAGAAGAAGACGGTCTCCCGCCTCTGTAATTCCTTACGGCACTTTCGGTGCGCCCCTTGAGCACTTTTTTAGCCCGGATATAAACACCGTATTTCACGACTCTCGCTCTCGCCCCACTCCTCTGGTATTATGATCGGAGGACTGGGCAAAATCCTTAACGTAGTAAAATCAGGCGTAAACGTGGCTACTCGCTAGATTTCTGACCATGACTCGCACAGCGAAAACAACCCTCCTCATCACGCTTCTCTGCTTCCTTGGCTGCGCAGGACCCGGCGACTCCATCAGCGGAACCACTGCCGGAACACTCACGGGCACAGCTCTTGGCGCCGGTCTGGGTGCTATCATCGGAGATCAAACCGGACACACCGGCTCAGGCGTTGCAATCGGGGCAGCCGCCGGCGCGCTTGGCGGAGCACTTATCGGAAGTCAAGCCGATCGGGAAGACCAACGGATCTC
This sequence comes from Bdellovibrionota bacterium, assembly GCA_044347025.1. Classification (GTDB taxonomy): domain Bacteria; phylum Bdellovibrionota_C; class UBA2361; order UBA2361; family OMII01; genus OMII01. The sequence goes on along the minus strand of JBIIYC010000049.1, from coordinate 10,100 downwards.
GGATCAAGACGAGCGCATACGTCGACAAGAGGAAGAGCTCCGCCGACAGCGACGGGAAATAGAGGAGCTGCGCCGACGCCAATCAAACGATCAAAGCGGGTATCCATCCTCCGGGGGCTACGACGAATACCGCTACAACTCCGACGACGACTCGTTTAATACCAAGGAGTGAGGCTCACCAGCCAGTACCTGAGGTGTTTAGGGTCTTCGACGTTTTTAGTAGGTGCTTTTTGATGATATCGGGCCGTTCGCGTGCACCTGCTCGTGCACGTAATAACCTCGTTTTTAGCTGGAAACTAAGCGGGTTATGCCGTAGCTCTGCCCCGCTACTACCCACTAATTCCTTCGATGAGCCGGTATTTAGAGATTCATGCACGGCATGACCTCACCCGACTACGACCGCCTCTACTGTCTGGAAATTTTCCATGCCGTCGTGCCAGAAAAGATAGCAGACTGGAGCATCCTCGGATAAACGGCGACCACAAAAAACAGTTCCCTCTCGATCGACCGCATACACGACGACCTGACCTTGATACCCGCCCTTGAGAGCGCGAAGCCCCACCAGCGCTTCCGTAACTGCCGCCCTAACTCCAGCTCCTTTTTGCATGAGCATGATGACCGTATGCGCCAGCGCCGATCGGATCGCATTCTCGCCACAATGGGTGCATGCCACCGCTCCGTAACGATTATCCACATACAGACCCGCACCGATGACAGCGGAATCTCCTACCCGTCCCGGATACTTATAGTCCCATCCAGATGTACTCACTCCGCCAGCTAGACACTGCGTTCCATCACCGACCAGAGAAATAACCGTGCCATGACTATTCTCACCCGAACCAGAGGCGAACCGATCGAGAACTCGTTGATTGCTCCCAGTCCGGCACTCCTGCTCGAAGCGCTGCTTGGCCGATGGGGAGAGCATATCGACCCGTTCAAAACCTACTTCTTCAGCAAAGAGCCCTGCCCCAGCCCCTACAAGCATCACGTGCGGGAGCCTCTCCATCACCTTGCGTGCAACGCTAATGGGATGCATGAATCCCTCGAGCGCAGCAACAGCCCCTGCCTCCAAGGTGTCTCCCCGCATGCAGCTCGCATCGAGCTGCATCACCCCGAGGGCATTCGGGGCTCCACCGAAACCAACGGTGTGCACGCGTTCCTCCCTCTCTGTGAGCTTGATACTCTCCTCAACCACATCCAAGGCTAACGCCCCGGCACGAAGCGCGGTGATTGCTGCCTCGATACCTGGCCATCCCTCATGATTCATCAGCACGAAACGTTTCATCATACCTACGTAGAAACAGAGACAAAGCTTCGCGTCGTCTTGGATTCTCGGTGAGCGACCTATCGTCTCACCGCTGCAATGCCCCACTCGTCGATGTGCGACCGCAACTCCTCAGGCGGATACGATCAAATCCACCAGCGCTACAACAGCTTCACTCCTGATGCCGTACGACATCACGGGGCTACTCCCGCGATACCGCTGCGGCGGCGGCACCACCGCCGGCGGCGCATACACTCAATACTGCCGTTTTTCCGCCCCGATCTTCGAGCGCCTGACACGCGTTTACAAGCAACCGACCCCCTGTCGCTGCAAAGGGGTGGCCGAGCGCGATAGAGCCTCCGTACACATTCATCCGTTCGCGATCGATAGCTCCCAATGCTGGAATGCTTGCATACCGACTCCATCCCCCCTCCCACGCACGGAGGTTGCACAATACTTGCGCAGCGAACGCCTCATGGATCTCGAACAGGTCTACCGAGGACGTTGTCAAACCGCACGCTGCCATGAGCTTCGGAAGTGCTAACGCAGGTGCCATTAAAAGACCGTCTCCTGGAGGTAGCGATGCAAACTCGACTCGATCGAGAAAACCAATTATCGGAGCCTTAATTTCCCGAGCGAACGCCTCGGACATCAAACACACCACCGAAGCACCATCCGTGAGGGCGCTCGCATTACCTGCCGAGATAGTTCCCTGCGGACCTCGATCAAAGACGGCAGGCAACTTCGCGAGCTTCTCGGCGGTCGTATCACCTCGCACAAGATTGTCCTCCGAAACTCCGCCGAGCGGCAGGATCTGCTTTGCAAGCACCCCCTTCTCTCGCGCCAGCGCCGCCGCCTGGTGACTTCGCAGTGCAAGCGCATCTTGCTCGTTGCGGCCAATACCGAACTCCTGCGCCATCAACTCACAGTGCTGCCCCATTGTGAGACCGGTAGAAGGCTCCTTAGGGCTCGGCGCCTGCGGAGCGAGAAATCCAGGACGAAAACGCTTCAACACCGATAGACGCTCGCCCAGCGAGCGCGCACGACTAAGACGAATGAAGAACTCCTCTCCTTTTCGGGGGAAGGTTAAGGTGGGATTGGACATTGACTCACTACCGCCAACTATCGCCGCACGGATCCTTCCAGAGCGAATCCCTTCTGCCGCCACATTCGCCGCGACAAGACCGGTGATGCAATTGTTGGAAACGAAGTGCCCGTTGATCGTCTTGGGCAGTCCAGAACGGAGAATGATCTCCCGCGCCAAATTGGGAATCCGAGGATCAAGTAGCACAGTGCCGAAGTAGAGCTCATCGATTACATCCGGATCGATCCCCAGCCGCTCAAAACATCCGACGACGACATGTTTTCCTAACTCTAGGGTCGAATACTTCGAAAACACACCGCCGGCTTTTACAAACGGTGTCCGCACTCCGCCTACAATTGCAACCCTCATTACCGATACCTCACCACTACGTAAACTCTCATCGCCGCACCTACCGAGCGCGAACCACGTTCGCCGCGGTATGTAACCGTCGGCCGTACGCTTAACGGTACCCCAAAGACTCCCCCATCCATACCCCCAAATCGCAGTGGAAGTTCCCCAGCCCTCAGCACCCTCCCACCCCCGGTAGAATCAGAGTCATGTCACACAGCGCCGTTTCGGGCGATTTTACCTATCGCCCCCTTGAGGGGGCTCCCCTTTAGGGGTATTTTATCCCTTTGGGATACCCCACGCCGAGGACATCCCGTCAACACCCGGATCCCCGGTTCTGGAGGATCCCTTTCGTTAGTTTCTAAAGGCACCGTATGAGCCAATCCGACGTACTCGCAAAAATCGTATCCCTCACCAAGCGCCGCGGCTTTGTGTTTCAGAGTAGTGAGATATACGGAGGGCTCAAGAGCGCCTACGATTACGGTCCACTAGGCGTTGAGCTGAAGCGCAACATAGCCGCCGAGTGGTGGAAATACATGGTCCATGAGCGAGAAGATGTTGTCGGTATCGACGCCTCTATCATGATGCACCCAACCGTGTGGAAAGCGAGTGGTCACTTAGCTACGTTCTCAGATCCCCTCGTTGACTGCTTGAACTGCAAAGAGCGTTTTCGAGCCGACAAGGCTCCAAAGATGGACCCTGGTGCTCGAATTGAATGGGTCAAGGGCGGAAAGTCTGGCGGCCAGAAGACCGCCGGAGTCGTCGGTGAGTGTGGATACGTGTGCCCAATCTGCGGAAGTTCAGAGCTCTCCGGAGAGCGCCAGTTCAACCTCATGTTCCGAACATCGATCGGGCCTGTCGATCCGATGGAGGACCTCCTGAACGATATTCAAGGCAAAGCGATGTCGCGGCAGGAGCTACGAGACAAGCTTGAGGAAGCGATCCGCTCCTCGGCCATCTACCTTCGGCCAGAAACAGCACAAGCAATGTTCGTTCAGTTCATGAACGTGCAACAGACCATGTCGATGAAGGTTCCTTTTGGAATCGCGCAACAGGGCAAATCATTCCGCAACGAGGTTACTACCGAGAAGTTCATCTTCCGAACCTGCGAGTTCGAGCAGATGGAGATGGAGTACTTCTGCGAGCCGGGCACCCAGAAGGATTGGCATGTCTATTGGACCGAGGCCCGCATGGCGTGGTGGAAGCGGTACGCTAACAACAAGGATTCGTTCCGTGTTCGTCACCACGAGCAGGACGAGCTCTCGCACTACGCAGACGCCTGCGTGGACATCGACTACCAGTATCCATGGGGCTGGGATGAGCTTGAAGGTATCGCCTCCCGCACGGATTACGATCTCTCCCAACACGCAGCAGAGTCGGGTGTGAAGCTGAGCTACTTCGACCAGCAAAAGGTCGATCCGGCAACCGGCAAGGCAGGGGTTCGGTACGTTCCATACGTCATTGAGCCAGCAGCAGGTCTTACCCGTGCCGTTCTAGCGTTCCTGTGTGATGCGTACTCGGAGGAGAGTGGTGTTGATGCCGAGGGTGCTGAGAAGACCCGAGTGGTCTTGAAGCTTCATCCTCGCCTCGCGCCGTACAAGGCAGCAGTCCTTCCGCTTCTCAAGAAGGAAGGAATGCCAGAGGTAGCGCGAAAGATCGTCGACCAGTTCTACAAGGCTGGAGTCAACGCCAGCTTTGATGAGCAGCAATCAATTGGTAAGCGCTACGCCCGACACGACGAGATCGGCACGCCATACTGTCTCACCGTCGATCATCAGACCTTGCAAGATAACACCGTGACTATCCGAGACCGCGACACAACGCGGCAGGAGCGTATCAGTGTTGATCGTGCATTGGAGATCGTGAAGGAGCGGATTGATACCTTCTAAAGGGATACCCATGCAGATGCATGAGCTCACAGCTCGAAGGCATGAGAGTCGGACCCACGCACAGCGAGTGTCCAACAGCGCCGAACGCGGCGCCGCGGTGTTCTCTCTCTTCTTGATCTTGGTGGCCGCCACGATTATCGGGGCCGGCGTGGTTGCGTTCATCCAATTGACACAGACGAACCCGTTGACGGTGTCGTTCCTTGAGGACACCCCTCCGGAATTGAGTTGGCAAGATGGTCCACGTGGCCTCGGAGCCGAACCCGTACACGTGGTGCTTACCGCGAGCGATAAGGACTCCGGACTGGATGAGGTTATCGTGCGAGTGTCTCAGCAAAACCAACCAAAGGAGCTCGTTCGAAAATCGTTCGGGGCCGGACCGATACACGACGAAACGATCGATGTGACGATTAGCCCCAAGGAGCTTGGGTTCCGAGAGGGCAATGTCGAGTTGCAGGTGCTGGCTTTCGACAAATCACTGTGGAGTAACGGCGCTCGAATCTCAAAAATCATGGAGGTCAATTACCTCAAACCGCAGATCACCGTTCTTACGCCACAACAGAACGGCGTACTCGGTGGCTCTGAATTGGTCTTCTACCGTGTGACCGGCAAGACCCCCGATGCGCAGGGGGTGCTCGGACAAGGCTCCCTCTACAACGGATTCAAAGCCAAGGGATGGGATCCTGCCTTCAACTCCCGAGACAACCTCTATGTAGCCTTCTATCCGATCCCCGCATCGTTCAATGTCGACTCCGACAAGATGCAGCTTGTAGCGCGGGATAATCTTGGTAACGCCGCGACGGCTCCGTTTAACTATCGGGTTCGCTCACGTCGGTGGTCTACGTTCAGAGTATCGCTCACTGAGCAGAGCGCAGCAGCGATTAAGGAGTCATTACAGAGATACGCTCAACACGAAAACCTCCCAGTGCGAACCACCGGCAGCCTCGTTACTGACGTTAAGGCGCTCCTAAAAGCGTTGGCGGTAAGCGATGAGGGATTTATCGCCACTGCGCTCTCCGAAAGCTCCCCTGATCGGCTCTGGAAGGGAGCATTCATTCCCCCGGTTCCATCCTCACCGAACAACTCCGTGGGCGATCAACGCACCGTAATGATCGGCGACCAAGAGATTGTGAAGGGACCCGCGACCGGTGTCCGATTCCCCGTCAGTCGTCGCACATCGGTGATCGCTGGTAACAGCGGAAAGGTTGTATTTATTGGAGAGCTCGGCCTCCTCGGAAATACTATCGTCATCGACCACGGATTCGGACTCTCTACGATATACGGACACCTCTCCAACGTAGCGGTCCATCGTGGTGCCTCTGTCGAAAAGAATCAGATAATCGGAAGCACCGGAAACTCAGGATTTGCGCAGGGCGAAGAGGTCTATTTTGAGACCCGCCTCCACGGCGTAGCGGTATCGCCGAATGAGTGGTGGGATGAGACCTGGGTCACAGATCACATAGAGAACAAAGTCGCATTTGTGAAACAAGAGATCGGGTAGCCCGCATAGTGCGAAGATCTCCAGAACACCCTTGATAGTTAGAACGGTGAGCATCGGTGGGTCCGCGCCAAAAAACAAGGCTGAACGTCCTCAGGCGTAGGGACTCTCGGTGAGTCGGATAGCTCTAACGTTGTGGTTCAAGCAAGGTTGTCGCTGAGCATCGTCTGCTACCAACGGACATCACACGGAGTTGACGGGACTAGCAGGGTGGTGAAAAAGGGTTCCGTCGTGAGCATTTTGAGAGTTTTGACGAAACAAGGCGGAGATGACGAAAAAACCGGAGGCGTATCCTCTGAGATACGTTGAGGATTTTTTCGGCGGCTCCAACGAAGTTGCAGTCAAACTATCGAAATCCGCAACAGGAAGTCTTTTTTCACCACCCTGCTAGAGCCGAGTATACACACCTCGCCCGATAGATCCGCGATGACCCAAAACAAAAAGGGCCGAGGGATCACTCCCCCAGCCCCTTCACTCAACTGCGTTCGCGATTAGAGTCGGAACTGCGAAGTCGTCAACTCAGCCGAAAGAAGCGAGTACGTACGAGCTGCAAGCAACTTGAGGTTTGGCGCACCGATAGAAACTTTCGATGCAGTATCGGCAGCCACCGTGCGATATTGGCTGATCAGCTCGGCCATTGCTGGACGAACCGTATAGCCCGATCGGGTCATAAGGCCGTTCAACGAGTTAGCGATCTCTCCTGCTACAGCCTTCGCGTCTCCACCACCACCGAGACCAGCCAACTTATCGAGCGAGGTCTGAAGGGACTTCAACGTTGCAGCATCAGCGCTTGGAACCTTTGTCGAAGCAGCTTGATACGATACCCGAGCGTCATCGAGGATCTGCTCAACCGTGTGCGATTCACCTCGTGGGCCACAACCGACGGCGCATACCGACGCAGCGACAACGACGAGAGACGAGAGGCGAGTTACGAGTTTTGAATGCTTCATACAATCCGAATGATCCTGATACTATACGGGTCCGGAGCCGATCCTTAAACAGCTCGCGCTAGATGTCAACGGGCCTATCGCAAACAGCCCCTACTCCCGGCTTAAGGCGGCCTCACACAAGGCATTGAGGAGACCGAAAAATCGGCTCGGGATGTGCGCTGGCACAGATACCACGCTAGATTGCGCGTTACTTTCGACCCCAAGAAGCCTCAACATGTCTCGGATACGTCCAGCCATTGTCTCCGAACAGAGTGGTCGACGCTCGGGCAGACCAAGGTGTGGGAAGCACACCGAGTATAAACGCTCCCACTCGAAGAGCCTCCCCGGATCGCACTTACCACGAAAACCGGCTATCTGCTCATGCCCTACAATGGCATCGGGGCTGGAAAGATTCGGATACAGCCCCTTAAGAACCTCAAGTAGCGCAAAGAGGCTCGAGTACTGCGCCTCCGTATACGGGAAGATATTACCGTTTAGATTGACGAGCTCAATTCCGATTGAGCGATCATTAAATCCCTCGACGAGAACGCGATCGCTTCCCCTGCTCACCTCATACCGACTCTTTCCTGCATGCCACGCTCGCTTCGGCGCTCCATTCAAACAGTCGACCAGTTCGTACACAGACCCATCCCGGTCAATGACGATATGCGCCGATGCCTCCATGGTTCGATCCATGAAGATCTCCAGCGTTCGCTCGAGTGTGCACGCTGTGTAATGGATCACAACGAACTCAACCGGAATGAGGAGATCTGAGAAGTTGGGAGAACGGTGGGAAGTAATGATGTCCATCGATACGAAGTAAGGCCCGCCAGGCAGCCTGTTGAATACCGTACCCTGTCATAGTACCAATCGCCGGTCGCTTCGCAGAAGCCCCTTTCGCCACGTTAGGACTCCTTTTCCCGCATCGCACCCCCCGTAATCCCTCCTAAGACCCTTATTTTGCAGCTCATGTTGACTTCAGGGGCGGCCTTCATTTACTCTGCGGTCCGTTTGCGGTTAGTCGCTAGGCCCGAAGCCTGGAAGCCGCAGATAGACACGCGGTGGCTGTAGCTCAGTTGGTAGAGCATCGGATTGTGGTTCCGAGTGTCGTGGGTTCGATCCCCATCAGCCACCCCAGTATCTTCCACTCGGCGTTCTTGCCCAGGGGCTGCCGCCCCTCTCGCCCCTGATCGGGGCTTCACCCCGCTACTCTGACATTTCTACACGTTTCAAAAGTTGGATGCACTTTGGATGCACGCCGCGAAATACATCTATGTTTTCGGCTGTTACACGAATTTAGATACTCCACCCCACTTCGCCCGCTCGGCGCTCGCGCCAAGGGGCTGGCGCCCCTCTCGCCCCTGATCGGGGCTTCACCTCGCTTCCGTGAAATTTCTAGAGCCTTCAAAAGTTGGATGCATCTTGGATGCACGCTGGGAAATATATCTATGATTCGAGGCGTGACAGAAAATTAGATACGACACGCCAGTTTTTCCCGCTCGGCGCTTGCGCCCAGTGACTCCGCCCCTCTCGCCTCCGATTGGGGCTTGAATCCGGCTGATGGGAGTTTCTTTAGCATTCAAAAAGGGGATGAACTTGGAATGCATGCCTTGAGCAGAGACCGCCGCGTGAAGAGAATGCGTGCCCGTGTTAGCTGCGGCAAGCGCCTGTGGGGCTCGCCGCAGCTCAGTCTCAACTCATCCTAGAACTGATATCCAATGCCAAAGATAAGGGAGAGATTGGTGTAGTCGACACTATACGAGCCGTTACCGTTGCTAAGGTCTGGGCTGGGCGCAGACATGAATCTGCCCTCCCCGTAGAAGCGCCACGTTTCGTCGATGGGAACCTCAGCGCCGACCATCGCTTGCCACGCGAAGACCTGATCCTCCAAATCGCTCTGCCTATTGATCCCGACAAGCTGAACGTCAGAATCTACTTCCTGCAGGAACCCCATTCCGAGACCGATGTACGGCGACCAGCTCTCGGCAAAGTCGAGGAAGTAGTAGCCGTTGGCCATAATTGCCACCGAAGCCAAGTCCCCCCCGTTCGCTATTGTTGCTCCTCCAGTGCCCTTGATTGTATCGATATCGTTACTGCGATACGCGTAGTCCAGGTCGGCAGCGAAATTTCGGTTAAAGCGATAGCCAGCCGCCAGCCCTACTACGGATCCGGTATCTAAGCTTGCTTCGCCCGATGGGAATGATTCCGGATTGCTCCCGTCAAAATCCGAGTCGAGGGCGAAATTCAATCCTCCCATCAGTCTGGCGTAGGGTCCTTGATAGTCTACATTGTCCGCACAGGCAGGCCGTGGGACCCCAATGACAAACAACGCACCCAAAACCCCTAGAATGAACATCTTCTCCATGCATCTCTTTCGAGCACCAATCATCTTCAAACCTCCCCCTGCAAGAATAAACGTTACAACGATACGAGCGGAACTATAACGACTCGGGTTGTCTTTAAGTACGCGGAAATGCACGAGCGGTTTGCGAACTGCACGAGTGGCATACGAAATACATGAGTGGTAACCTCTCAACATGAGCGTGGCAAAGGAACAGACAGAACGATGGTTTGACTCGACCGGAATATCCGTCGAACGTTATTTTTTCTTCAGCTCATTGGCGCTTATCGTGACTTTTGCGTGGATGGAGCCCTCCGCGTCGGCAGGGGTCGGTTTTGGGAAAGGTCTTCTCTTTTGGACAGTCCAGCTCTCGATCTTGATTCCGCTCTTAATCACCGTACAGCACGTAGCCTCCCACTACGTTACCCTTAAAGGTCCCTACGCTCCGTGGATACAGACCGCCCTAGCGGGGATGGTCGCAGCCCTACTGTTTGTTCCGATTGCATATTTTCTAGATGTCGTGTTCGCCATTCCAGAGGACGAGCCCACCTTCGATATCGTGGTCGGCTTACTTGATGAGGCGGGGGGCGTTGTTGTCCCCGTCACAGTAACCTGGCTAGCGCTCAACGCTCCGTGGATTCTTCAATTAGATTTCTCTCGACGGCGCAGTGAACCACCCCGTAAGGAGTTCGATGAATGTGTAGCGAAGCCTACAAGCGACTCGAAACAACCCACTCGGTTTCTGCAGGA
>JBIIYC010000186.1:0-5089 GCA_044347025.1 Bdellovibrionota bacterium | reverse complement strand
TACTCGATTCGCGATAAGTCTGCCAAGAATATCAAGGCGTTGCGATAGTTCAGGCACATCCTCACTTTACGGGGGCGCTGAGTATTTCTCAAGGGAAACGGCACCGAGAATCCCAGATTCGGGCCATAAAAGTGCGAGTTTGTAGTGACATGAGCCACGTTTGGGTCCGCCACAATTCTGAATAATCCAGCGTTTTGGTCGTTTTCTGGGGATATAAATAGTTATTTCAGCTGGTTGAGCGAGAGGGTGTGGAGGCGGGTTCAAAGAGCACCTCAAGAAAAGCCGAGCCGCCGCCGAACTATTCAGTAAGGGCGGAGATGCCCGAGTAGTTCACACGGTGCGGCTCTCGTTGGTGATTCTGGAGCCCACTCAGACTTGGGGAGAATCAGACGTGCGCCCCCAAGAAACGGGAGTAGGAAAGCAGGGTAGTACAGGGACTCACGAAGTTACTCATGGAGGAGCGCCGCATGGCACGTCCGATTTATTCTCACGAAGTACTCGACGCAGACTTTCAATGGTTGCTGCAACATTACTGCGAAAATCATCCAGCCGCGTTTATGGTTGATAGCACCTGTATGCCGATCGTTCTCATCCTCGGTGAGGGCAAGGATAAGGTGGCCGCAAAAGCACATGAACTAGCACCTAGTCCTGAAGAGGAGTCGGCGATAGAAGACCCGCTCCGCAAGGATGAATGACGCCACCGCCCCGGACAAACGGTTGGATTCGAATCAAGACGCTGCCCCAGTGTTCGTCGTTGCAGGCTTCGGGGCTGCCGCAGCCGTACAGCTATTAAGCGTCTGAGTAGCTTGAGCGTGAGTGGCTTGGGCGGCTTCTATCTTCAAATTGTTTTCGGCTATGCGAGTAGAGATACGCGACAGTTGCGCGCCCAATATATTTGCATACCGGTCGTAGTTGGCTTGGGCTTGCTGCGCACCCAATCGAGAGCGAGAAGATCGCTGAGCGCCATTGATAATAGTGCCTCCGCATCGCCGTCTAAATAGAAAGCAATTAACGCTGCTTCCGACGGCTACTACGTTCGTCTGTGAAGAAATTGCGCGAGCTCGATCTATCGCCGTTTGGAGCTGCTGGAGCTTGAGGCGACCTGCTTCCTGACGCCGTATAAACGTTAGCTGCAAACGTTCCGATATTCGCTGGGCTCGGGCCACTTCGATCGCTGCACGGGTGACAGCCTTCTGCTCCTGTTTGCATAACGGTGCAGCATGCGCGCTGGTGAATGACGAAACATACACACAGGCTAGTATGAAACATGTGCGGGTCTTTTTATTCATATTCAACATACGTCACTCCGGCATTAAAAAAAGTTCTCCATAGGATTCGGGAAGTACCTCGCATTGGTACGATGTCTTGAACACGAGCCACCCCGATTTCTGACAATGTGCGAGATATTCAGCCGGGTCTCGGCGGGGCTTAAATGGCCCCTTGTATCGTTCAGCTAGGATCGCCTTACGGCGAGCTTCGCGCTCTGCATATTTGTTCTGCTTGGCCCACTGGATGACCCAAACCGTTCCGGAGATGAGGGCGGCGACGATGACGATAATGCCGAAGAAAAGTAATTCCGCCTCTCCCTTTTGAGATCGCTTTGATCGGTATGTCGCGGGGGCTACCTGAGGAGCGGACATGTGTGTTGAACCTTTGTAAAACCGCCCTGAAACACAGGGCTGCGAAACTTCAAAGGTGTTATGGCTCGAAGGTGTCGGAATGTGATGTTTTTAGATGGGGTGATAAAAAGTCCAGTTGCAGCAGTATGTTATGGCCTGGCTTTGGGTGGTTGTGTACTCGGCGACGTTACTCGGAGACTTCAATCCGCGTTAGCGCCGCGGGTTCCAGAGATGTTGTACCTACATCATCAAGCGCCGCGCGTTGCAGATCGCTGAGACCAATGAGCGGCTCCTCAAGTAGGATAATTGATGGCTTTGCACGGGTCGAATGCACAATGGCGCGAACGAGCAGGACTGCGCGTTGTTCCGAATCGCTGAGTAGGGTCAGTGGCATGCCGAGCGGAATATCGTGCAAACCGAAGCGCTCCACGAGAGCGAGTGTGCGCGCAGCTTTCGGAAGTGCCTTAAGCGTGGAATGCGCTTCCGCGCAGGTTTGATTAAGCATTCTCGAGAACGGAGTGCCGCGGAACATACTATCTCGAACTGGAGATTTGCATCGTAGTCCGTGACAGATGGGACATGGAGTCGTAAGGGGGCGCGGAAGCTCCTCAAGTCGTTCAAGTACAACCCCGAGCCCTGTGCATGTTTTGCATATGTGAGGATTGCTTCTGGTTGCGCCCAATGAAAAATCGCGGGGGCGTAGTCCGATACTTCGCGCGTCGAGTGAAGCCGCGTAGAGGTTTGCGAGTGAATCTTGCAGTCCGAGTGCATCAAGAAGGAGGGTCTTCGAACCTCCGGCAGCCGAAAACAGAGGTATGGCGTGCAGTTGATAGGAAGTGCGAGGTTCGAACTGGACCTGGCGACTAGCGTCAGGTGTTGAGGCATTAAGAGCCGCTGCGATTGAGCGAAACACGGAGCGTGAGCCAGTATCGCGTGCATGGACCTGAACAGTTTCGCCCAGTACTATCTCGTAGTGATGTGGAGATGCGGCCGAGATGGTCAGTGTTCCAAGGCAGGGACCTTGGCAATGACGCTCTGTTGGTGCCTGAGCTACGCGCGGTTCAAATACCGATGCGTTTGTGAGGATCACAGGCCTCGAGAGCGCCTCACGCTCAAGTGCCTGCTTGCACCCTTGAAAGCGGCGGGCACCCAAGGTGTGTGGCGGAAGGTCGATAATGATCGAGTGATGCGCGTCACTACCGACTGACATGCTCACGCATACTGAGAGCGCCGCGCAGTCCGTAGCGGCGATATCCGCAGTCGACATTCCCAGCGACAGTCGCCCGAGACCAGCTTCTGTGAGCAGGTCCGCCGTTGTTCGAAGCTTTGGAGATGGAAGTTCAGGCAGCTCGGCGATCGGTGTTTGCAGGATGTGCCCCAGCGTCATGGTGTCGTTAAGTGCGATCCGCGCTGCATCAGGGAGGGGGGCATCTGGAGAGAGCCCGCGCTCAAGAAGGGAGTGAATCTGAGGCACCGATATCGGCGATAGGGGAGCGTGGCAGTGAGAGCACCATCCATGCTTCGCATAGTGAAATGTCTTGGAGTCGTCACTGCACACGATACAGACATCGGGGATGTTCCAAAGGGAGCGAAGTAGTGATGTGATCGGACCTAGATCACCGAGCGTGGCTGGCGAACGGTGTAGTCGAACTTCGTGGGCATTCCCGTTGATTGCGAGAGCAGAGAAGCCGTGTCGTTCCACCCACCTGAGGAAATCCGAGCTGGAGCTGCGCGCGAGGAGTGATATCTCGGATCCGTTCCATACGCGCGCGATCTCTTCAACGAGTCTCACCGGTTGAGCGAAGCGTTGTGTCGCGGATGCGCACGAGGGGCAGAGGACTACGGATGCCTTAGCAGCGAGCGACCGGAGATCGTCGATATGTCCGATGGCAGCAAGTATACTTTTTCCCTGACGGCTCAGGGCAGCGGGGGAGCAGTGGCGGAAGATAGAGCGTATCGACGTCCGCTGGGCAGACACTACAGGTCGTGGCATCCCTCCTGCGAGAAGCTCGTGAATAAGCTCCTGCACTCGGAGTGAATGGCCGTAGGCGCCATCGACCCAAAGTAACGAGCAGCCCAGGGGGGGGCGAGGGACGTAATGCATTCCGGGCTCGTATTGCGTAAGGGTACTTGATACCCGTCCGGTTGAGTGTCTTTCGGCGCGTGCGATTCCCTCGAAGAACGACCGGGCAGAGAAGATTTCAAGCTGCAGTGGCGTTCGTGGTGGGGCGTTCATGAGTGGATACAGAAGCGGCTCGCCTCACTTGAAAGTGTGAAGCGAGCCGTAGATAGAAGCGCTGAATTACGCCGAGAGTTGCGTTTTGATCTTTTCGATGCGGTCAATAACTGTCTTCTTGTACTCCTCAAGGAGTGCCTCTGATTCGGCCTCAAAGCGCATCACCAAAACTGGCTGCGTGTTAGACGCCCGAACAAGTCCCCATCCCTTGTCGAAGGTTACTCGCACACCGTCGATCGTATCGACCTGGTACTCCTTAAATGCAGATTGCGCTTCTTGAGCGATCTTAAACTTAATCGCCTCAGGGCAATCAACACGCATCTCCGGGGTGGAGATCATCGCTGGTAAGCCAGCGAGCAGTGAGGAAAGTGGCCCGATATGCTTACTCATAATCTCAACCAAGCGAGCTGATGAGTAGAGCGCATCGTCGAACCCGAAGAAGCGGTGTTTGAAGAAGATGTGCCCACTCATCTCTCCTGCAAGGTCGCCGTTTGACTCCTTTAGCTTGCCCTTAATGAGAGAGTGTCCAGTCTTCCACATGATCGCGTTTGCACCGCGGCTCTTGAGGTCATTGAACAAGAGGCTTGAGCACTTAACATCTCCGATGATGGTCGCTCCGGGTTTTTCCGAGAGGATCGCTCGGCCGTATATCAGCAGAAGCATGTCGCCGAAAACGACGTCCCCTTTTTCGTCAACAACGCCGATGCGATCCGCATCCCCATCCCAGCCGATGCCGAAGTCTGCCTTGTGCTCCTTCACCGCCTTAATCAGATCTTTAATGTTCTTTAGTTCAGTTGGATCTGGGTGGTGATTCGGAAAGCGACCGTCGGGTTCGCAGAACAATTCAATAACCTCAACTCCTAATCCACGTAGGACATCAGGGCCGACCATTCCACCAACGCCGTTACCTGCATCGACGACAACTTTGAGTTTCCGATCTCCCATGTGCGGACGGGAGTTTTCGATGAGATAGTTGATGTATGCTTGCTGGATCTCGTGCCGGGAGATAGTTCCACGCTTGGCAGCAGGGGCGCTCTTGAGTACCGCCTCGCAGCGAACCTTGAGGTCCTGAATTTGAGCGCCAGAAAGAGTTTGCTTCCCGAGAAGAATCTTAAAGCCGTTCATGTCAGGAGGATTGTGGCTGCCAGTTACCTGGATACCGCCACCGAGGTCGAGAGAGAATACCGAGAAATAGAGCTGCGGGGTTGGTCCCTGCCCAGTGATTACGACGTCC
>JBIIYC010000185.1:0-5096 GCA_044347025.1 Bdellovibrionota bacterium | reverse complement strand
CATCGACGATGATGACGATACTCCTGCGGTCACAGAGCGTTCCGCGATAGCCAAGGAGATCGAGAGCTTGCAGTCCACCATTCTCCGCTTCGCGAACGAGCGAGAGCGTCTGCCGCAGCCGCTTTTCTGGTCCTTGTTTAACTCCCGTATCAAGGAGATCAAGGAGAGGAAGGAGGTTGAGCGATTGTGCAAAGAAGCGCTTGGGGAGCTTGAATCGTAGGAAGATGAGGAGCGGTTGTGAGCGTGAGTGTTAAAGACCGTTTCGCTCAGCTGAGGGACGGAGATGTTTGAGCGATTAGTACAACATGTGGATCGCCGCGCCCTATCGGATGTTCGGTCGATAGCAGGAAGGCATTTTGGATCGAGTACCGTTGATGAGGCTCCGGGAGTCTCCCGTGATGGCCGTTCGTACGATTACACCCTCGTGCGCTACTGCTTCGAGCGCTCGTTAACCGATGCAGTTGTGGTGTCTCGACGAGAGGAGCGTATCGCCGCCGAGCATCGCGCAGAAGGTGCGCAAGGAACGCTCGTGGGATTTCGGGAGTGGCGGTTCTCATTTTTACCAGGCGGCGAACTCGCTCTTGTCTCTCGCAGGATCGGTTCGGGTGGAACGGTAGAGTGCGCCGAATGGGTTGATGACGCCATTTCGTGGTTTCAGCGCTTTAGGGCTGCGTCGCTCTGCAGAACTATCGTTAGGCTCCATCGGGCAGAAGGCAATGCAGTTGATCCGCTGCGAGGGCTTTCCCTTCCAGCGCGACACCTACGCTAGGAAAGCGCGGAAAAAACCACCAGATTCCTCACTCGTGAGCTTTCTACGTTTACGAGGCTCAGGAGCTTTGACCTCGCTTCCCGACAGTAGGCTTTCGTTAATTCACCCCAGGACATCGGTTCGCCATCTGCTCCCTCGCTAGTATCCGCGCTGGTGGCACGCCGCGCGCGCCCCAGAATTCCCGGTCGCTCATCAATGCATTGAGAGCCTGCCAGTCCTCCTTTACAAGGATCGGTTGGAGCGAGCGTCGCACGCTCGGTGTATAATCCCCACGGTATCGGAGGTCGAACACAATCTCCTGGACGGTTGATGGCAACGAATCCCACACAACTTCGCCGTATGTGCTCACGACATCGTGCTTGGCGAAGATCCTCTTGATGTCCGCTACCGTTTCCGGAGTCGTAATGGTTTCAAAGAGGCGCTGTTGGTTTTCCAGCGAGATGATCGGTAGCCGGTCTTCGCGGTTTTTGATGAAGAGATCTGCTGCCGAGCCACGAAGTCCGGCGCCACCCGCCATAAGAAGTGCATCGGGTCGTGGCACTCCAGCGGACGTAAGCTCTCTGAGCACCTGTAGCTGGGTTCGGCTGCCGAGGTCGTAGCCGCGCCCGATTGTGACGCCGCTGTTGGTCGTGCCTGGCCATGAAGCGCGACGACTGAAGAAGCGCCCCGGGATTTCGGTCCCCTCGGCATCGAAAGTGGTCTGGCCAAACGAAACTTTAAGAAGTGGGCTTCTCGGATCTATCTCGACAGGACGGGATGACCAGGGAAAATAGTGGGTTCGTTGGGCTGGTAGTATCGTTTGGACGTCTGGCATCGTGTATCTCCGGCGGGACTCGCTCCCGCATCACTCAGTGTGGAGCGGTATTCGGAGTAGCTGGAGGCAAAGTTGCGTGTGGCGTGATGAAACACTGACGGAACAACCGTTTGGGAGGTTACCTTCCGCGACGGTGATTGCGCACGATGAGCCCGAGTAGGAACATTGCGACGAGTAGAGACGGCAGCCACTTCCAGCGTTCGAGTGGTGAGGCCGTCACCGGGAGAGTCGCGCGAGCTTCTTCACCCCAAAGCTTGAGCATGGTGGTACGTTGTGCAGAGTCCGCTCCCCAGCGACCAGCTTCGCTGAGTGCGCGTGACTCATCCTCCGAAACGGGGATGCCTTTGCCTACGTTAGTCAAATCCGTTCGAAGGAGTCGGTCGTGAACATCCACGATAAACACCCCAAAGAGATCGTTTACAAGGTTCCAGCGAGCGCCGGCTCTCTCAGCGTTGTACGGTAGCAGGTTCGGGAGCTCAAATGGGTTTCCGGGATACACCGTGGCTGGCTCCACGCGACCGTAGAGTGTGGGGAGCACCGGCAGCTTGCCAAGTTCTGCATCTCTCGGGCCGCCAGGGGCTCCTCGTTTGGAGTACCAGATCCTCTGGCCAGGCTCCGACAGGATAAACTCAATAAATGCGGAAGCGACCCCGGGATGTGGAGCCCCTTTGAGGAGCGCGATGCCGTCTCCGTTAATAGCTGCGAAGTCTGCAGGAATGATAAAGGAGAGACGCCCCCCTCCGGCCTGTCGGATTGCGTCACCGGCGTATGTGTCAATTGCGATGCCGTAGATCATCTCTCCGGTGGCGACCTCTTTTCCTACCTGGCTCGCAGCGCTTGAGAAATTTCGGACGTTTCGCCCAAAGCGTTGGATCAACCTCCATCCATCATTCCAACCATATCCCTGTAAAACGATCTCATACATCGCGTGCATACTTCCGCTCTTGCGCGGGTCCCCAGCACCGAGAAGGTCGAAATATTCCGGTAGTGCAAGGTCACTCCATGTTCGGGGAATGGGGAGATTAAGTCGCTTGACCGCCTCGACGTTGTACAGGATCCCAAACGCGCTTAAAGCATTGGCAAACCAGGTTCGATTGGGCGAGTAGATTGGAATTCCTGAGAGTTCTTGCGGGATCGCCGCTAGTACCGAATCCGACACTGTCGCTGCTTGTAGTAATCCGTAGTGTTCGAGTTCCAGATATGAATCGACTCCTCCGCCGAACATGATGTCGATGCCGATGCCGTTCGGGGTGCTCTTGTATTGGCCTTTAATGTACTTAACGATGTCGGATGTTCCACCTACATCAAGCCATCGAATGGTTACCTCTCGACCAGTTCGTGAGCGCCAGGCATCACCGAAGGCCCGGGTGAATTCGGATTTAATCCCCTCCCAATGCGGCGTCACGGCCACGATTTCATCGCTCTGGGCGTGAGCGAGCGGTGTCATGGAGCACGCCACGAGTAATGGAATTGCGCGAACGATCGTTCGTATCGTGTTTCCTCGTGCGATCCGCTCAGAGAGGTAAAACGCTATCGCCATGATTACCATCACTACGATTCCGAGGGCGGATGCTAACTCCACTCCGTCTGGACGCCCCATAAGAGCGTAGATGGCTTTTGACACTGGATAGAATTTCGCTTCGAGTGCAAGCAGGAGGCTGTCGCTTACCTCAATCATGGAATACGCGAAGGTAAGCATCGCACCGACCAGAATGTGGCGAGCGATGAGGGGAATAATAATCAGACGAGTGGTCCGCCATCGAGATGCTCCGACCATGTATGCAGCTTCCTCAAGCTGAATATGCGCCTCTTGAAGTCCGGCGAAGGCCGAGCGCACCATCGCCGGCAGACGACGCACCGTGTACGCAGCGATTAATAGGGGGAAGGGGTTGATCCGATTGTCGAGGATGGTTCCAGTGAAGGCACCGATAAATCCAAACGCAAATACGATTCCGGGAACGGCAAGCGGTATGATCGAGAGGGTCTCGAAGATACCTTTCGACAGCTTGCCCCCGCGATGTATCCGGCATGCCGTAAGCAGCCCGACAATGATTGTAAGGAGGCTCGCAAGTGCGCTCAGCGCAACACTGATCAGGAGACTGCGCGCTGTAAGGGGGTGCTGGATAACCTCCACAAAGTGCTGAAGGGTCCATTCCTCGGGAACGATCGACATAAACCACCGCTCAGAGAGGGCGAGAACGAGGACGGCTAGTTGGGGTACGCAGGCGAGTGTAGCGTAGCCGACAACGGCACCGAGAAGCATGAGCCCACGTTTGCCTTGAGGCGGGCGCAGCAACAAACCTGCGTTGCTCCGAACGGAGCCCGAAAACTGGCCGCCAACCAACGATATCTTGGAGAGTGTGAAGAGGGACACCGAGAGGATGCAGGTGAAAACGACGAATGAGTATCCCACCGGATTCTCGTGGGGATCCGAGAGCATGTTGTAGATCTGCACCGAGATCAGGTTTCGATAGTCGAAGACGAGCGGTGTGCCGAGGTCGGTAAAGCTGGCGATGAAAACGATCGTGGCGCCCGCGAACCAGCCTGGTAGGGACAACGGTAGGATAATGCGGCGAAGGATCCGCCATTTGGAGGCTCCTACCATGGTGGCAGCTTCTTCAAGCGAGATGTGAGCGTTGGTGAGGGAGGCGCTCAGGCTGAGGTAGAGAAGGGGGACGAGGTGAACGACCTGAAGCGCGATGATGCCGAAAATCCCTCCGCCCCCGAGCCAGTTCATCGGCGCCTCGATAACGCCCAGATTAAGCAGAAGGAGATTTACGCTCCCGAAACGGCTGAAGAGTTGTCGCACACCGAGCACTCCGACAAAGGGCGGGACGATAAGAGGAAGCAGAATGAGTGCGTGAATGAAGTTGTGGGCCGGTAGGCGGAAACGTGAGAGTGTCAGTGCAAGCGGATAGGCGATGAGTGAGGTGATGAGGGTAACGGTGATGGCGAGGTTTAGGGAGTTACAGAGCACATCTCGATAGTGCTGCGTCTGAAACATCACCGCAAAGAAGTGCGTGGAGAGGGCGCCGTTGTAGAGAAATGCTTGGCTTAGGACGTGCCACAGCGGTGCGACCATAAAGGTTGCGAAGAAAAGGAGGAGCGCCAGTGGATACAGCAGTGGTCTTTTCATCGAACGCTCCCTGATATAGTCGTGCGGAGCTTCATCAGACGTCACCGCGAAAGAAACACGCTGCTCTGTGGCGACCACGATACAGAAACGAGTGATCCGATGCTAAGAGGAGGGGGTGTTTTGTTTGCCGGAAGTACCGTTCTGATGGTGCTCTCGTCCCCTAACGAAAGGGTTACGTTATAGTGACTCCCTCGAAAGCTTTTCTGGATTACGCGCGCGGGAAGAGATACTACCCCGGGCTGCTTGGTGAGATCGGCTTCGATGGAGATCGCTTCCGGTCGCACGCAGAGAAATCCGCGCCCGGGAGCTGAACCCGCTCCGAGAGCGCCGATGGAAATCGGAGAGCTGGGCTGTGGGTCGAGGACAACTGTGCGGAT
>JBIIYC010000184.1:0-5115 GCA_044347025.1 Bdellovibrionota bacterium | reverse complement strand
CACCTTTGTGGCGCCGACCAAGCAAATTAGAAGCTTTGAGAAGCAGCTACTCAAGAAAGCCACAATCCTCAAGGACCGGTTCGTCGCTGATGTGCAGCGGTTTTTAGACCAGAAGTGTCCCGGCTCAATCGAGCGGTCTGATGCTGTGGTTACGGAGGCGTATGCTGTTATCCGCTCCAAGGGGCGCGACGTGTTTCGAAAAGGCGTCCAGGTTTGTGGCAACTCCTGTGTGACGGTTTCTTTTGCCGCGGATGTAAAAGCCCTTACGCCGCAGTTTAGAATTTTAGAGAAAGAGGTTGCTGCGACAGCGCAGCTGGTTCAGTCGTGTTACCGCAAGCGAGGCATTACGGCACGGCCAACCAAGGGCGGTAGCCGAGCTTCTCAGACGATCGCTGGTGTGCGGCAAGATATCTCAAAGCTTATTAAAGACTGTCAGAAAACAAAGGTGTGTCCCAAGCGCTAAGCTCGCCGAGTTGGAGAGCATGCTCCTTAGTGCGATTGAGGAGCGAGGTATCACTTTATGGACATCTCGTAACCGTCTTTGGTAGTCGTTGCAAAGCCTTCACGAGATCATTCGTATAGTCGTCAGACGCTTTCCGTCGCCGCGCCCCGTCAGTTGTATGAGGGGGGACCTTGCAGGCCACGATGGTGGTTTTCTTGATTTTCTTGGCGGCGCCGCCCAGAGTGCGAGCGGTTGCCGAAAGCCGTCTTACGAGCGCCTTAACGGAGACCGTGGTGCAGATGCCGGCTGGGCATCGATAGAGCGTTCCGGCATATGTTGAAGTCAGCAAATCCTGAAGTGAACTTGAGAGGCGATAGATTTGAGAGAGTGCTGGTCCTGAGCGTGTTGACCCGCACGCGCGGGCCCGTTGCGCGAACAGCTCGCCGCGCCTTACCAGGGTGTTTCGAGCGCTTCCGATGCGTTTGAGTGTGTTTGCAATCGTTCGTGCCGAGCATTGAGCCGAACCTGCATCAGGGATGAGTCGCCACGTGTTTCGAAGGGCTTGAGGATTGCTGTAGGATGCGTACGCATCATCGATGCCATCGCTATCGGCATCAATTCCAGCTGGCGCGATATCAGGCGTGCCATCGCCGTTAAAATCAAAGGCCTCAGTCGAATCACTCTCGCCATCTCCGTCCGAGTCAACATCTTGATAATCGCTGACTCCATCTCCATCCGTATCGGGTGGTGTTTCGTGGTAGCCGCCGTATGCAGGCTCGAATGCGTCATCGATGCCATCACCATCCGTATCCGTGCCTGAGGGAGGACGGAACGTGACTCCACGTTGACCTTCAATCAGGTCGGAGATTCCATCGCTATCGCTATCCCGATCGAGGTAATCGGGCCTGCCATCTCCATCCAAGTCAGGGACAGGCTGAGAGCTGCCGCCGCTGTCGGGATCGTAAGCGTCGACAAGGCCATCTCCGTCACTATCGGTCAGTGCATCGGCTATCCCATCATCGTTGCTATCTCTACCGCCGCCCTCAATAATGTCGAAAATTCCGTCGTTGTCCGAGTCCCGGTCGAGGTAGTTAGGGACCCCATCCTGATCGTCATCCCCACTGCCCTCTACAGTATCCACGATACCATCGTCATCACTGTCGAGGTCTGTTGGAGACGCCGTAGTTGTCGGAGTAGCGGTGGACGTGCCGGTTGCAACGGGCGTTTGGGTAGGTGTCGATGTCGTGGCACCGGTTGGCGTAGATGTCGCAGTGCCGGTAGGTGTTAATGTGGGAGTCTCTGTCGGTGTTGATGTCGCGATGGCCGTTACTGTAGGCGTGAGTGAGAGGGTCGCGGCTGGTGTAGCGGTGTGCGTGGGGGTTGCTGAGGGTGTTGCCGTGGGCGTTGTGGTCGATGGTGGTGTTAAAGTGGGCGTCGACGTTGGTGTCGATGTGGGTGTCGAAGAGGGGGTGCTTGTTGGCGTGGCCGTCGCCGTTGGGGTTGCAGTGGGTGCTACGCCTACACAGGAGAATCCAGACACAGGGGCAGTGTCGGTAGTATTAGCGGTTGAGTCGACTTGGGTCGAATCGATATGTCCAACCGCCGATATCGTGTAGGTTCCGTCTGTGTTCGGGACTGATATGTTAAATGTTAACGTTCGTGTGGTTCCTGCCGGGACGGTGAAGCTTCCATACCACGTGAGCGTTTGGCCTGAGATAATAGGCTCGGATATCGAGGAGCCGTTGAAGGCGCTCGTTGATGAGACGTACGATACCGTTGCTGGAGATGTTGGAAGTGTTGCTACGATATCATCCAGTGTGACGTTTGAGGCTCCGGTATTTGAGAGGGTGAGGGTAGCTGTAGTTGTTCCCCCAGTTCCACTACTAAAACAACCTGAGGAGCTCTGGGTTGTCACGAGCGAGCTGAGCGAGATGGAGCTTGTTGTCGCGGCGATAGGTGAGATGGAGGCAAAGTTTGAAGTATCGGTGTGTTTAATCTGATTGCCACTGTTTATGTAGTTCATCGGATTAATCGTTGTGGTGGTTGCTACCGGAGCTTTTACTCTGAAGGTATAGGTTTGAGTATAATTTGAAGTAGCCGAATTCAGGCCTGATAGAAACAGCACGTTTGTATCGGTCCGGTTGTTTCCTCCAGTCATCGTCATAGACACGCTTTTTAGCTCAAAAGAGGAGGCACGCCACGTGGCAAGAGAGGCAGGAGTGAACGAGAAGAGATCGGAGCCACCGAGTGTCCCGGTGTCTCCTATAATGGTGAGCGTGAGATCACCACCAAGCTCGGGGGTTGCAGGTGAATACGACACCGAAGTGACCTTATTCGCCTGGGCCGCGATTGTGTCCACTGTGGTGTAGGAAAATGAGGTGGTGCAGGTTGACGCAGCGAGGTTTGGATTCGTCGTATATATGGCAACGGCATGTGTCTGTGCGTTTACAGTATCTTCACTCGTAGCATGAAGGTAGAAGTAGACGGTTTTTGAGGCTCCATTTGCCAATGCTCCGACGTGTACTACCCCATCCTCAGTTGAAGAGAGGGACAACACGCTCCCGGTAAAATTCTCGAGCTTTACCCAGAGATCGTTAATCGATGACCCGGTTGAGTTGGTAATTGAATAGGCAACGTATGCATCGAGTTGCGCCGGGCTCCGCACGTCGATGTAAAATATAGGTGAAGAGACGCGTGTTACGGTAATATTGGAGCTTGAGCACGGTCCAGCGAGGGCCTCCGAAGTGGGGGCGAGGAGGAGTACCGAGAAGATACCCACGAGGAGGACCAGATAGGACACAAAGCTTTGTCTTCTTCCGAATACCCTCACGGAGGACTCTGTTCTACGTATACGCGTCTTATTCGCTCAAGTGTGGAGCAACGGCGCCCGTGGAAGATACTCGAGTCTCTCGACGCACTGCGGCCATAGGGTAGGATGCCCGTTCCCCGGTTTCCGGATCGGGAGAGCTTCGAATGTGGGGTCATTGGCCGGATTGGTAGTGCTTTGAACTTGGTATCTAGCTGAATGTATTAAGAGGCAGCTTCCCTGCCCGGCATCGGTCGCCAGGTATGGCGTGCAACTAGCACCGAGTGCCAGTTCGGGGGAGCTTTAGTGCTGTGGGCGATTCGATAGTTTGCTGTCTACTGGCCTGGAGGGCTCCTACCGTGGCACCTGAGCCTCGATAAAGTTCTTTAGATCCTCGGCGCTCCACAGATCGCGCGGTTGCCGAAAGATTGGGAAGAGTCGTCGGTCTGAAGCATCGAAGCGTTCAATCGCTGTGTGGGGATGAGTGACAACCATAAATCTCTGCTCGATCTCTCCAGTTGTGGCGGATCGGAGAGTAAATCGAAATGCCTCTTGTTCCTCGTCAGAAGCGTAGCTGATCGTAACCGTTACCAGCGCGGCTCCGTCGACTCGAGTACATTCGTACGACGAAGTACCACGCGCCCAGTTGTGGAGCAGGGTTCGCATCCCGGAATCGAACGCCTCTCCGAAAACAATTGCCCGAGAGGGAAGAGTGGGAGCTGCGGTCGAAGTGCCGATGGTAGTAGTTGGATATGTAGTGGGAGCTGCTGTTAGCATAATCTTTCTCTCTGTCGCTTGTCCGTTGATGTACCCCTCTATGGCACATGATACGAGCAGCATGGTGAAGGTTTAGCCCTCCTTGGGTTATTAATCAAACCCCCATCTGTTCGCATCTGTTCGTTATAGAAAAGCAGCCTTCTAGAGGCTCATAGGACACTGCTCCACGTTGGGTGCCTGAACGATCATAGCAGGCAAGACCTGCTTGTCAGCCGAGCGGGGGGTCGCCGAGGAAGGCACAAAGCGTACCTGCCTGCTAGCTTGGGTCCTGGCCTCTACGTCGACGGGGTGCGATCAGCGCCCGGCGATCTCGTGAGAGCTTACATCCGCATTGAAGAGCCTTCTTTTCGATAACGCCCCGGTTTCTGACAGACGTCGTAAGTGGGAAGCGAGGATCGTCGTTATCTGCGATTGATACCTTTGTAATTCCGATCCGACGAAGGAATGAGAATCCCTCGAGAATAAGTCTATCCATCCATCCGAAGTACTTATTTCCCAGATCTGAGTGGGGAGAGCGAATAATCGTCTGAGCGTGTGGATGATTATAGTTCACGGAGGATTGGAGCAGGACGATCTGGGCTACGGCTTTGTGCGGGTCGTACAGGATCTCAAGGGCTCCAACGGATCCTGGATATAGGTCGCTTGGTCCGCCCCGAAATGAAAACGCCCCTGCTTCAAAATATCGCGGAGCGTCCTGGGCTGCCGGAAAAAAAGCCAATGTGTAGGTCGGGAGTCCCACGAAGTGCTCCTCCACATCGCCATTGTATCGCACCGCGTGAGCGATCATCCCCTTGTTTCCTAGGTCGGTGACCAGATGGAGACGTCGATGTATTCCCTCCGGGTATTTTCCGACACAGAGCGCTATCCCGGAACGTAGTACGTCTAGGGCGGTGCATAAGGCTGCTTGACGGTCGGCTCGCTGTCGCTCCTCGTGTGAAAAATCAGAGCATCGAAAACTGTGGAATAGATAGTTGGGGGTAGTCCTAGGGCACACGAGGGAGGAGAGATCTCCAGAGGATTGTCTACAGGAGCTTTTTGGTGTCGTCATAGGCTTGAGTGATAACTATACCAAGAGCGGGTCCTTAGTGTA
>JBIIYC010000048.1:0-16534 GCA_044347025.1 Bdellovibrionota bacterium | reverse complement strand
TACCCCGAGGAGTCGTCCATTCCTTTTGTGGTCTCCCCCTGCCCAGATTCTATGAAGGGTCGGGGACCGGCTACGCCGCTTCGGTGGAGCTGGCGTTCCCTGCCTCCTTGAGCCTCCGCACCGACCGCAACGTTGCAGGCGTTATCAAAGCGGCGCACAGTGCGACTGCTCCCGGAATGGCGACTGGGCCGAACCGATCGAACGCGAGCCCCATGCCGGAGCCGAGCATTCCCTGCAGTGTGGTGCCGGCGGCGGAAAGAAGGGATAGGCAAACCGCTCGATGAGAGCTCGGAATATGGGCGTTCAGGACCGAGCTTTTTGCCGTCCAGCTAGCTCCAAATCCGATACAGGTGACGAACTGAGCTAGCAGGCATAGAGTTTCCTCGGTGGCGAAACAGAAGAGTAGCCCCCCGGACCCAAATAGAACAACAGCGCCAGCAAGCGCTAGATCTTCTCGGTGGCGAGAGAGCAGCCTTTTTACGGCGTAGGCGCCGAACGCGCTTCCGACCGAGCCTGCAGCGTAGATAATGCCTACAGATACCGGAGAGATCTGAGCATGCGTCAATAATGGTTGAAGCGAGAACCAAAGCTGCTCGCTTATTATCCCGATTGTTAAACTTACAAGTGCGAATTGTCGGAGCGCAGAGTCACTCCAGTACACAGTAATACCAGTTGCGATGTGTTGTAGGTCAGCAGTTGAGTTGGTGCGCTCGTAGGGCATTTCGTGAATTGACGATGTGAAGAGTGCACCCACGCATAGTGCAAGTGCCGATACAACGTAGGGGGCCCAGGGTGCCGCTGCGAAGAGCAAGCCCGAGAGCCCAAAAGCCGCTGTTCGTGACATGTAGCTGGTGATAACGACGTTGGCCATGTGGTGCTTGAAGGTCGATTCTGCGCCCAGCGCCTTAAGATTGTCATGCAGGAGGGCTTCAGCTGCACCAGACAGCTGCGCCCATCCAAATCCTGCCAGCACAGCAGCCAAAAAAAACATAGGTAGTGATGGAGCTACGACCATCATGATAGCGGCAATCGCCCGTGAAACAAAGCCAAGGAGCACGATCCGGCGCCTGCCGAATCTGTCGGCCCAAGAACCGGTCGGAAGATCGAAAGCCCCTGCAGCTATCGTGGTAGTGGCATGAATGGCAACGGCAGTGGCAAGGGAGATGTTGTGGGTCTGTGTGAAGAAGAACGACCAGATTGAGGAATCAACCATAAACTGAGAGGCAGCGAACATGCCGTAGAAACGCCTAACCTCGCAGGAGGGCATCTGGTTTGAATCCGTCTGTTGCATACCTGATTGAGAGTCTCATAGGGGGAAGGTGGAGAAAAGCATTAGATCTCGGGATGCCTCTGTTCTGCAGCCTTAGGCCCCTACCACTCACAAGTAAGTGTTCCTCTCCAACCGCCGCTTTCTCGCCATGCGCAGGTTTTGCCCTGTTTCGCTCTGAGCCAATCTCAGAGGCGGCCGTGTGGGTTGAACAACCCGCGCACAGGAGTCTATCGTAGTGCTGGGGTGATTCTACTGATGGTGAATGCAAAGGATTGGTGTATGAAGATTCGACCGATGGAGCGAGAAGATCTCCCGAAGGTGCTTGAAATTCAATCAGCATGTTACACGGAGGTCGCCCCTGAATCGTTAACGTCAATTGATGCTAAGCGTACGGCAACCCCCAACACCTGCCTTATTGCTGAAGTCGATGGCGACGTTGTCGGATACCTTATAGCGTTGCCGTGGCGATTCGCGAGCCCACCGGAGCTAGATGCGAGTGCATGTATATTGCCCGCAAACCCAGATTGTTTATATCTTCATGATCTAGCGGTTGCTCCTGTGGCGCGGGGATTCGGGGTGGGCAAATCTCTCGTTACTGCCTTCTTCGCAGCGCTCCGAGACCTTGGGTTGGCTCGAGCAAGCTTGATAGCGGTTCAAAGTTCTGCGCCCTATTGGGAGGGGATCGGCTTTAGGCCAGCCGCTCTTACGGAGCCATTAAAGGAGAAGCTCGCGTCCTATGGTCCGAAAGCTCGGTACATGGAGTATGTTTCATAAAAGTGGCTCATCGACGGAATTAGTGGGCAGTAGCGGGGCAGAGCTACGGCATAGCCCGCTGAGTTTCCAGCTAAAAACGAGGTTATTACGTGCACGTGCTCGTGCGCGTGAACGTGAACGGCCCGATATCATCAAAAAGCACCCACTAATAACGTCGAAGACCCATAAAAGTCTTGTCCCAGTCTACCTATGCCGACGATAGAGATTAAAAACTTCGTTGATTGCCCAGAATCTCTCCCCGAAGTGGCCGCGCGGATTCATGCGCAGTGGTTCGCGGATAAAGCGGGCCACACGGAAGAGGGCATGCTTGCCCGCATGCGAAAGGGTAAGCGCGCCGAGGTGCCGATCGGGCTTGCGGCATTCGTAGACGGTGCGTTGGCGGGAACGGTAAGTCTCGTTGAAAGCGACCTTGAGGAGCGAAAGGACCTCACCCCATGGCTTGCTGGCCTCCTGGTGTTTCCGGAGTTTCGGGGACTCGGTGTTGGTACAGCGCTTGTTTGGGAGTTAGTGCGCAGTGCTCGTCAGGCAGGGTGCGCGCGATTCTACCTCTACACCGACAAGCCCGAGTTTTATGAGCGGCTTGGATGGCAGAAGCACTCCGAAGTTCGATCGGACCCGGGCTGCTGGGTCATGGACTATGAGATGCGAGTTGAGTGAGGCGGCAGGTATCTGCCCGTAATCCTTCCTGCGTTGACACCCCCACCCACTACTGGTATCTCCTTCCCTAATGCGAGCGCCAGGGAAGAACGGTGTCATTCCGTCGCGGTCCCGCCGCTGTATCTGGGTGAGCCTCAATCGCTCCACTGTTTCAAACCGATGAAATGGGAAGGAGGAGGCGCGTAGTTCCCCAGGAGCCAGAAGACCTTCTCGCATTGGTAGTTCCAGCGTTCGGCTGGCACCTATCGAAACGATGCCCTCGTGGATTGGGGCCCCGTTGACTGATGCTGTTGTGCGTTGATGTATTCGCGCCTGCGTGCTTGCAGGGTGGGGTAGGTCTACGCGAACGCCTGGTCGAAGAACAGAGTACATACAACGAAGGAGCTCGCGTGCGAGTACGAACGAGCCTACCCGGAATCTATCTATCGCTAGCTGCAGTGCTTGGCATGCAGGTGGTGCAGGTAACACACGCCCAGGAAACGGAGGGTGAGAGTGATAAGGTCGGACAGATCATCGTGACCGGCACCCGACTAGAGAATACAACACAAACTACGGGAAGCTCTGTCTCGGTTGTCTCTGAGCAAGAGCTCGAGGATGGACAATACCGAAATGCGATCGACGCGATCCAGCAGGTTCCCGGCGTAGATGTCGTGCAGAGCGGAGGGCAGGGTGGTAATGCAGCCGTGTTCCTTCGAGGCGGCAACAGTGAGTTTACCCTCGTTCTCCTCGATGGCATTGAGCTTAATAATCCAGCCACAACGAATCGCTCGTTTAACATGTCGAACCTGACTCTCGAAAACATCGAGAGAATCGAGGTAGTGCGGGGTCCGCAGAGTACGATCTACGGTTCTGATGCGATGGGTGGAGTTATCAACCTCGTGTCAAAGAAGGCCCAAGAGGGTGTGCATACGAGCCTTACCTCCCAAGCTGGTTCGTATAATTCCTATACCCAGGTCGGAAACGTTTCATACGGCAGCAAGACCTTCGACATCGCTACTGGAATCACCCAACAGAACGTCGGCGGTATATCAGCTGCAAACGCAAGCGATGGGAACCCGGAACACGATGGATACGATAACACGTCGCTCTCCAATCGAATTCGGATCGCCCCGAGCGAGGATGTTGAGATTACCTCCACGACTCGCTACACAAATTCTCGGACGGACCTCGACAACTACGGCGGGGTGGGAGGAGATGATCCGAACCGGCATATGAAGAATGATGAATTCTTTACCCGAGGAGATATTAGCGCAGCATTTCTGAAAAAGACCCTTACCCCAGCGGCGTATATCTCCTACACACGACACCACTTGGCGGATAATAACTCGCCTGATGCGAAGTCGACGGACATTTTGCAGTCATCGTTTGGTGGAGATATCGTCACTGTTGGATCGCGCGCAACCTGGGAGCCTACGAGGTACTTCTCATCGGTGCTGGGTGCTGAGACTCAGGGGGAGGAAGCTACCTCGTATTACTATTCACTGGATCAATACGGGCCCTTTGAATCGAATCTGTATGGAGTTGAGCAGCGGACGAATAGCGTCTACTACGAGACGCAAACGTCGTACGACAAACGGTTCTACCTAGACGCTGGTGTTCGTCACGATAATGTCTCCACGTTCGGTGGAGCTACGACATTTAAGGTAGCGCCATCTGTGCTGCTTGGACGTGGAACAAAAGTTCGAAGTTCGGTTGGCACTGGCTTCAAGGCGCCATCGCTTGTTGAACTCTATTCCGGCTATGGGAATCCAGATCTACAACCGCAACGGAGCGTTGGATGGGATGTTGGAGTTGACCAGGACATCATCAAGAATCGTCTCAGCGGTTCCGTTACCTACTTCCACAACTATTATGATGAGTTGATCACGTTCAATCCATCGACGTTTGTGTTGGAGAATATCGATAAGTCGCATACTCAGGGAATCGAGGTTGCATCGAATATTGAGCTCTCAGAGCAGCTCTCCACTCGGCTCGCGTATACGTACACTGAGGCCGAGAACGACACGACTGGGGAAGCATTGCTGCGGCGCCCCAAGAACAAGAACTCGCTCACGGTAGTGTATCAGCCGACGGATCGAATCCGGGCACAGCTTCAGTGGCGCCTGTATAGTAGTCGGTTCGACAACAACTTTAGCTCCTACCCGCCCCAACGTATAACGTTGGGTGGCTACGGTATCGTGGACCTCGCGATCTCCTATCAGCTGGTTGATTCGGTCGAGCTCTTTACCCGGGTCGACAACCTTTTTGATAAGGAGTACCAGGAGGTCTACGGGTATGGCACCCTGGGTGCTGCGGGCTATGGCGGCATAAAGGTAACTCTGTAATTGGCTAACGCGACGAGATGGTAGGGCGCTGTGTTCAATGTTTTCTCCTCATTCTCGTCGCAGCTCACTGGAGCGTGGCGGGGGCTGAGTCTCCGTGTGCTCGGGTGGTTTCGCTTGCGCCGAGCGTCACTGAGGTCATCTATGAGTTGGGTCTCGGTGAATCCGTTGTCGGAGTGACGCGCTTTTGTCGATACCCAGAAGCAGCGCGAGATGTGCAGAAAGTAGGGGGATTCTATGACGCTAATCTCGAAGAGGTCGCGCGCCTCAAACCTACGCATGTGTTCGTCCTTAAGGAGAGCGGAGCGCTCGTCGAACCCCTACAACGGCTTGGCATAAAGGTGATCGAATTAGATCATGCAAACCTTCCGGGCATCCGGGAGAGTATTCGGACGGTTGGTCAGGTGTGTCAGGTATCGTCGAAGGCCGGTGAGCAGCTTGCCGCTACTGCAGCTCGTGAGCGAGAGATCTGTGAGCGGTGTCGATGCAGCGAAAGCACCCTTGGGAAGCGAACGATGGTTGTAGTCGGTCGTACCAGGGAGGGAAGTCAGGACACGGGTGTGTATCTTTCGGGGCGTGATGGGTACTACTCCGAGTTGCTGCAGTTAGTTGGTGCGACCAACGTGCATGCGCAGGGTACCGTTGCAGTGCCCGGACTTTCTCAGGAAGGCATTATGGCGTTGGCTCCGGATGCTGTGATCGAGATCGTAAACGTTGATGATCATTTTGATCGTTCCGAGTCGATGCGATTCTGGAACCACTTCTCCTCGGTTCCTGCTGTTAAGAACAAAAAGGTGTTTCTGGTAGATGACGACTTTGCAAGCATCCCTGGTCCGCGGTATATTTTGTTAGCTCAAAAATTGTCGGAGCTGTTGTGTGCACCTTAGTCCTAAGGTGAGCAAGAACCGACGTGATGTTGTGGCTGTACTCACTTCTTGTAGTTCTGTTAGGTAGTTACGAAGTATCATGGCTCCATCTTCCCCTGCGGCAGAACCGCTTTTATCCGTTCAAAACTTAAGCTTCTCGTTGCATCAACGTCCGATGGTTTCGAACGTATCGTGGACTATGCAACAGGGAGAGTGCATCTCTGTGGTCGGCCCAAACGGCGCTGGCAAGACTACTCTTATTCGGGTTTTGTGTGGGCTCTATCGGACCTATCAGGGTAGCGTGAAGATTGCAGGTCGCGAGGTTCGGGATCTGCCGGTAGACGCGCTGTCTCGAGTTGTGAGTCTCGTCCCACAACGCATGGAGTTCCTCCCCGGCTTTACGGTCTCTGAGTACCTTGAGTTAAGTGGGCCGAAGAAGGGTCCTTCCGTCGATCATTTGATCGGAGACCTCGGTCAACGGCTTCTCCCGGAGTTAAGCGGCGGGGAGCTTCAGCGTGTCATTATTGCAGGAGCTGTCGCTCAAGGAGCAAAGCTTCTCCTTCTTGATGAGCCATCTTCAAACCTCGACCCAAGTGGCCGTGCTCACGTTGAGCAGATTTTGAAGACCTGCCGGACAGAAATGGGGATCTCCTACATCCTCGTGACCCACGATATCTCCCTGGCGCTACGCTGCTGTTCACGTATGCTGGTGATGTTAAACGGGGCGACCTACTGGGAGGGATCAACCTCCGAGGGCGCAGTGGTAACTCACTTGGAAAAAGCCTACGGATGTGGGTTTGTCCGTCTCGACCATGAATCGGTGGCTGGTTCCATTGTCGTACCGACATAATTGCGTGATTGCATGAATTGTAACGGCGAAGTCCGTTCTCGACCTATCCTGCCAGCCTTCCTGCTCGCCTCATGCCTGTTGGTATTCGTATGTTGTGTGAGCGTTCTCTGTGGTGCGAGAACCTTCTCCCTTGAGGAGATCGCTCGGGACGTCGATGTGCGCGCGATCGTGTTTGAGCTCAGGCTGCCGAGGACCATCTTTGCGGTGTTGGTCGGAGCCGGGCTCTCGCTCGTTGGGGCGTGCTACCAAGCGCTCTTTCGAAACTATTTAGCCAGTCCATTTACCCTCGGTGTTTCATCGGGAGCTGCGCTCGCGGCGTCGAGCGCGCTTGTCGCGGGATTCACCTCCGGTCGAAACGGCCTTGATGTGAGTGTGTGCGCAATCTTCGGTGCGTTGGCGAGTATAGTTCTGATTTTAACAATAAGTTCGGTGCAGCGTGCGTCGAGTAGAAATTCGCTCTTGTTAGTCGGTATTATCTTCAGCTTTTTCTGCTCCAGTCTTCTGACACTGATTCAGTACGTGAGCGATTACTCCCAGCTTTTCCGTGTCACTCGATGGATGATGGGCGGCATTCCAGCGGTAGGATGGAGCGACCTGATTCTAGGAACCGTATGCGTGTTGGTCACCTTTGTCTGGCTGATGCGGAATGAGCGGGGATTGGACCTTGTTCTCTTCGGAGAAGATATGGCTTCCGTAAAAGGGATCGACGTACCGACACTCGTTCGCACCTCATTCGTACTTACGAGCTTTGTAGTTGGGTGGATCGTTGCACAGTGCGGCGTCATTGGCTTTGTCGGAATTATTGTTCCCGCGATCGGGCGGATTGCTATCGGGTTACGACATAAGTATTTGCTTCCATTGTCGGCGCTGCTCGGCGCAATCCTGGTGGTTGTGTGTGATGTGTTGGGGCGAGTTGTAATCGCGCCCTTTGAGATCCCGGCAGGTGTATTCACCTCCGTGATAGGAGGACCGATCTTCATCATGCTCATGATGCGACCGTCCCGACAGCACGGTTCCTTGCTATAAAGCCGATTGCGACCTGTTGCACCCGACTCGTCCAGGGGCTATTTTGGGCCGGTAACGCAAGAAAAGTACGATGTGTATGAATACAATTAAAGAATCAGATTTTATCGCGAGCATCGCCGACGCTCTGCAGTTTATTTCGTACTACCACCCGATCGACTTCATTCAAGCGATGCATCGGGCCTACGAGGCAGAGCAATCACAGAGTGCCAAGGACGCGATAGCGCAGATCCTCGTTAATTCTCGAATGTCTGCTGAGGGCCATCGGCCCTTATGTCAAGACACGGGTATCGTAGTCGCATTTGTGAAGATTGGCGTCGAGGCAAGAATCGAGACGACGCGACCACTGCAAGAGCTTCTCGATGAGGGGATTCGACGGGCGTACCGGGACCCCAGTAACACGCTGCGCGCCTCTGTCGTACGCGATCCTGCTGGAAAGCGAACAAATACCAAGGACAATACTCCGGGAGTGCTACACGTGGAGTTTGTGCCGGGCAATACGGTCGAAGTTTCGATCGCTGCAAAGGGTGGAGGCTCCGAAAACAAATCTAAGCTTGAGATGCTTAATCCAAATGATGACATCGTGGGATGGGTGCTCGAGACGGTTCCGGAGATGGGAGCTGGATGGTGCCCCCCTGGTGTGCTCGGTATCGGAATCGGTGGAACTGCCGAAAAGGCGATGCTGCTTGCAAAGGAATCCCTCATGGCACCGGTCGATATTCATGAACTCAAAGCGCGCGGTCCGCAGACACGGGCTGAGGAACTCCGTTTAGAGATATTTGAAAAGGTTAATAAGCTTGGCATCGGTGCGCAGGGACTCGGCGGTCTCGCTACGGTGCTTGATGTGAAGGTGCTTGATTACCCAACGCACGCCGCATCATTGCCGGTGGCGATGATCCCGAATTGTGCAGCAACGCGCCACATTCACTTTGAGTTGGATGGTTCAGGTCCAGCCACGCTTACGCCGCCATCTCTTGATGAGTGGCCGAAGATCGCGTACTCGCTCGGCGCAGGTGCCCGGAGGCTCGACCTGGCAACGGTAACGCGCGCAGAGATCGAATCGCTCAAACCGGGTGAGACGGTCCTCCTGAGCGGGAAGATTCTCACTGGCCGTGATGCAGCGCACAAGCGGATCGCAGACATCCTCAATCGTGGCGAGAAGCTCCCACCGGGAGTGGATTTCACCAACCGATTTATCTACTACGTGGGTCCTGTAGACCCCGTTGGTACCGAAGTTGTTGGTCCTGCTGGTCCCACGACCGCAACCCGTATGGATAAGTATACGGAGTTGATGCTCTCCAAGACCGGATTGTTGGGGATGATTGGCAAGGCCGAGCGTGGGCCAGAAACGGTTGCGTTAATCAAGAAGCACAAAGCCGTCTATTTGATGGCGGTTGGTGGTGCAGCCTATCTTGTGTCCAAAGCGATCGTGGGTTCCCGAGTTGTGGCATTTGAGGATCTCGGGATGGAGGCAATTTATGAGTTCGAGGTGAAAGATATGCCAGTAACCGTTGCGGTCGATAGCACTGGAGTGTCGGTCCACGAAGTTGGTCCCGCGGAGTGGCGTAAAAAGCTACTCAACGTCATTCAGTGAGTCGTTGCCGACGCAGCGGTGTCGGGTGAGAGCAATCGATGATGAAGAAGCAATACTGGCTCATCAATCTCCGTTCTGGACAACACGAGGGGGCGCGGATCGCAGAAGCTCTTCGTGATCACGTGACAGTGGTTCCCATCGACTTTTCGCGGCTACATGAGCAGGTCGCAGCCGCGGCTGACTTCGACCAGATAGTCATTGCGGGCGGTGACGGCACCTTTGCTTCGGTCCTAACATCGCCGACTCTTCCCGATCTTCCGGTCGGATTGGTTTCGTTGGGTACCGCAAACGACCTGGCGCGGGAGATGGGAACCCTAGCACTTTTTCGGTCAAAGCGTTGGGAGGAGCTTCCAGCACTCATCAGCAACCTCCCGGAGCGAACGTTGTCGACGTGGGATGTGGTATTTGATGGGCAGCGACGCTCGTTCTGCAACTATCTCTCGTTGGGGTTTGAGGGTGCTGTTGTGTCTGATTTTGACCGGTGGCGGTCGGCAAGTCCGGTCCATAATCGACTCTTGAATCGGGTGATGTATGTGTGGTTCGGATTGCGGCACCTGACGACACAGATACGCGGTGCGAAGGTGAGTGCTGACGGCGCCACGCCCCGGATGATACCTGCCACTCGCGGGATAATCCTGGCCAACATAAAGAGCCATATGGGATGCGGCTTTGCGACACGCGAATCGGATCCTTCGGATCGAACCCTCGAGTGTATCAAGGCTTCCTCACCGCTGGATTATCTGCGTATGGTGGCGACTCCGCTCCGACTTCTGCCGTCGCTGCGAAGTATGTGTCGCGGAACGCAGATTGAACTCACCAATCTACCAAGCGGAACTGCTCTTCAGCTTGATGGTGAGGCGTGTAACTCTGTTCAAGCTGGTACGTTGAGTGTGACGTGCGCTCGAAATGTTCGAGTGCTGTGCACTGAATCCGCTCGCCGATAAACCTTAGTAGGCTCTTCGTAGAATCGAGTGGGTAAAATTGTTGTTTGCGGACCTGATTTATCGCTGGAAACAATGGGTGCTGCCCCATCAGCAGTCATTGGCACCCACTTGATTCCCCGATCAGCCCTTTAGTATGGGTCTTCGACGTATTTAGTGGGTGCTTTGTGATGATATCGGCCCGTTCACGCGCACGCGCACGTGCACGTACTAACCTCGTTTTTAGCTGGAAACTAAGCGGGTTATGCCGTAGCTCTGCTCCGCTACTACCCACTAATTCCGTCGATGAGCCCTTTAGTATGTATGGGCCTTAAAAAGCTCATACGCCGTCTGCAGGTGCGCCGCGAGTAAGTCGGCTGAGCGCTCATCAATCGGCGCTTCCGTGGTCTTCCCATCTCGGTAATAGAAGGAATGCACCTCCTTTTGAAGACCTAATACCGTGAGCTTCTCGCCCTCGTACCAGGCGATATTGTGGTTGTGGCTGAACATCACAGGTCGGCTCGATGGGA
Source organism: Bdellovibrionota bacterium (assembly GCA_044347025.1). Lineage (GTDB taxonomy): Bacteria > Bdellovibrionota_C > UBA2361 > UBA2361 > OMII01 > OMII01. Next base: position 5,729 of record JBIIYC010000048.1, on the reverse strand, counting down.
TAGCGGGGCTCAGGACATCGACGCCGTAGAATGGCGCATCGTACTCTAACCCAAGAAGACCTAAAATAGTTGGTCCCAGGTCAAGCGACGAAAATACCTTGTCACTCACCATTGGTTGAATGAGCCCTGGCGCGTATATGAACACCGGGATCCGATATCGCTCAACCGGAACATATGCTCTTCCGTATACACGGGAGTCGTGATCGGCCATTACGATGAAGATGGTATTGTTGAACCACGGCTTATCCTTCGCCTGACGGAAGAACTCGCTGATGGCGAAATCGGCATAGCGGATTCCTGCAAGGCGCCCACCACCCGAGGTAGGAACTCCTGGGACTCCCTCGCGGAACGTGAACGGCTTGTGATTTGAGGTGCTCATAACGAGCGAAAAGAAAGGCTTGTCACTCGATGTGGCGAGCTCGTCGTAGTAGCTCAGGGCATGGGCGTAGAGATCTTCGTCGCTGACTCCCCAGATATTCGCGAAGCGTGGGTTTGCGATATCGAGTCTATCGCTCAGGTCGAAACCATTACCCCCGAAATATGCGTTCATGTTGTCGAACGCTCCGTAGCCACCGTAGAGAAACGATGTCGCGTAACCATGTTTGCGCATCACCTCGCCCCAGTTGCTGATGTTGTCGCATCCAGGCCGCTTAACGATCGATTCGCTTGGAATCGGCGGAAACGAAGCGCTCATCGCCTCAAGCCCACGAACGGTGCGGGTACCGGTCGCATAGGCGTTTTTGAACATGAGGCTCTCTTTAGCCAACTTGTCCAAGAACGGAGTTAGGTTTCGGTCATCACCGTATGCCCCCACGTACTGAGCGCCCAGAGACTCCTGAGCCAAAATAACTACATTTCGTTTCCCAAACCCGTTTGGGTTTCCTGCGTGGTGACGCACCAGGGATGTGAGCTCAGGCGAGACGTACTTTTCTCCCATCGACTCGTAGTATGAACGTACGGTTGAGAATGCCTGTGTATCCGGGAGTGTTTTATAGAATTGATGGTAATCGATCTCTTGTGACAGAGCGGCTTGAATAAATGTCGCTATGCCGTTCTTTGACAATTCATTCGTCGCTCGATTGCTTGAGAGTGAAAGGGTCTCTGTTGAAAAGAACATTGCCAGGGGAACTACTGCAGCAGAGTAGACAGCTCCAGTGGCGAGCTTTGATGAGCGTGGGCCAGCGTGGAGCGCTCGTTGCAGCCCCTGTTTTCCGCGTCGCCAAAGGGGAAACCACACCAGGAACGCGGTACCAATAACGCCTGCGATAATCGGTGCGACCGGGTATGATTCTTGGATATTTCCGAGTACCTCTGTTGGGTAGATGAGGTAGTCCACCGCGATAAGATTAAATCGAGATTCGAACTCTTCCCAAAACAGGCCCTCAGCGATTGCAATAAACAAGGCTCCGAATACGCCGATGAAACTCACTATGCCGAGCACGATAGCCCCGGTCTTACCTTCGAGCTTTCGTTTTGGAAGCACCAGAAAGATGAGGAGCACCGGAATAAAGACGTACAAAAGTTGGACAATGTCGTTTACCAGGCCGATCCCAAGTGCCTGAACCAGGCCGCCTTCAGAGATGCGAGAATCGGTCCGGAACACGAGCCAGATACCGAGGCGGACCAGAGCCCCAAGCGCAAGATATGCGTATGCGAAGGGTCGAACGAACAACAGGAGAGGAGAAAGGGAGCGGATGTAATTCATCTGCCGAACATACGGCATTTCGAGCCATTCAACAAATACCCGTGCCCGATTGCTCGTACCTCGCGCATAAAAGGTCTCGTATTATCGGGCTATTGGGGCTGAGAACATGCGAGAGCGAGCGCGCCGCTCGCAGATACCACTGGGGCTCGGTGGATCTGTTACTAGTGCCTCTATCGACTCCCTTCGCTCAATTATATGGAGGCCGGAGATGTAAACGATGGAGCCCATGAGTGCGCGCCTGGGCAGGCGCTTTTGTGCGCTAGTACCGAGCTTTGATAGAGCGTCAAGGGTGCCCCGCGAGTATCATTTGTGAAGGGAGTGTCTCCGTTAAAGCGATGTCTTACAGGAATGTTACGGATCATCATAGAACCCACCCCAACCTTGCGCTACTATCCCCCAATGGACCAAAGCTCAGCGGATATCACTCAATCGTTTTTTAGCCTTACGCCTGAGCGTGTGCTCGCGGCAGTTGAGCGTCTCGGGACTCGGTGTACCGGCCGAGTGCTTGCACTGAACAGTATGGAAAACAGGGTCTATGAGGTGGAGCTCGACATCGATCTTCCCCCTGGAGCTGGGAAGTGGGACGCGTACCGAGTGGTGAAATTCTACCGACCTGGCCGCTGGTCTCGGGAGCAGATACTTGAAGAACACGCTTTTCTACAGGATGCTGCAAAAGCAGAGCTTCCTGTTGTGACACCGCTGCCGTTTCCTGATGGAGAGACGGTTGGCACAGTGGAAGAGGCTCCGATTTATTACGCTGTCTTTCCAAAGGTGGCTGGACGAATCGTTGATGAGCTATCTGCGGCCGAGCTCGAGCAGATCGGAAGGCTTATCGCCCGACTTCATGCCGTTGGAGGGTCGACAACGTTCAAGCACCGACTTGAGCTGACCGTTCAGAGCTATGGTTATGAGAACCTGAACTACCTGCAGCAACACAAGCTCCTTCCCTCCTCTGTGGAGCAGCATTACCTCCGAGTTGCGGAGCGCATCTTTAGTGTGAGCGAGCCATGGTTCAAAGAGGTGCCGATGCAGCGCATCCACGGCGATTGCCATCTCGGCAATATCCTGTGGCTTGGTGCGAAGTGTTTCATGGTTGATTTCGATGACTCATTGCGAGGTCCCTGCGTGCAGGATCTGTGGCTGTTGACCCCCGGTCGGGATGAAGATTCGGCTCGTCGGCAGGCATGTATCGTCGACGGATACTCGACGATGAGGCCGTTTGATCGCTCCTCGCTTCGCCTGAAGGAGCCTCTTAGGGCACTTCGCATGGTCCATTTTACGACCTGGATAGCCAAAAGGTTCGACGATCCGGCTTTTAAGCGCGTTTTTGTTGATTACGGTTCGGAGCGGTACTGGCGGGAGCAGCTCATCGCCCTCCAGGAAGTAGGAGAGTGCTTGGGGATTGGGTAAATATCCGGTAAGCTCTCTGGCAACCTGCAGCGAGTAAGCTCCGCTCGCCTATTTGTCCCTGTACCTATGTTTCTTGGCCTAGCCCTACTCATTATCATTATCGCCGTTAATGCGTTCTTCGTTGCGGCGGAGTTCGCCATCATCAAGGTGCGCTACTCGCAAGTTGAAGCCGATGTTGCGCAGGGGAAGAAAATAGCCGTTCTCTCGCAAGGACTGCTCGACAGGCTCGATGCCTACCTCTCTGCCGCGCAGATCGGTATCACATTGGCGAGCCTTGCCCTCGGTTGGATCGGAGAGCCAATTGTTGCCGAAATTATCGTGTGGGCGATGCAGATGGCATCGCTACCTGTGTCGGAGGACCTCGCGCACAAGCTCGCAATTCCGTTGGGATTTCTGATTATTACAATTCTCCACCTCATTTTTGGTGAGGCGGTACCGAAATACGCGGCGATCTACTATCCGCAAGAATTTACGTACGCGTGTGCGCTGCCTCTCAAGATATTCGCGAAAATAACAGCCCCTCTTGTGTGGGTCATTAACGGGGGAACGTGGTTGGTCCTTGCTCCGTTCGGTATTAAGCCATCGAGCGAGGAAGATTCCCACACCGAGGAGGAGTTGCGACTTCTCCTTGCTGAAAGCGCTAAAAGCGGTGAGCAGGGTTCCATTCAGAAGACTGAACACGAATTAATCGAGCGTGTATTCGGTTTCGATGAGCGCCTCGTTCGTCAGATTATGGTTCCGCGCACTCAGATGATGGCGGTTTCTCTCGATGATGCCCCCAGTGACGTCATGGAGGTGGTTGGTCGCGAGGGGTACTCCCGAATCCCGGTGTATTCGGGGTCTCGGGATAACATCGTGGGTATCGTCCACACCAAAGAACTTCTGCGTAAGTTTCTCGATACCAAGACCTTCGCTCTAGCACAGGTAATGCGCCCAGCGTACTTCGTTCCAGAGACCAAAAAAATCCGAGTGTTGTTGCGGGAACTCCAGAGTAAGAGGATGCACATGGCGATCGTGGTTGACGAATTCGGAGTGACTTCTGGATTGGTGACCCTTGAGGATATCGTCGAAGAGCTCGTGGGCGAGATCCAGGACGAGTTTGATGATGAGCGACCAGCGGTGGAGCCGCGCAAGGATGGCGGCTTTGTAGTAAACGCCCATGCGTCGATTCTCGACGTGAACGTGCATTTGCCCGTGGCGCTGCCGGAATCCTCTGAATACTCAACGGTCGCCGGGTTTGTGAATGTGATATTCAGTGGAATTCCGGAGGTCGGACAGGAGATGGAAGAGGGCAGCTACCGTGTGCGAATCTTAAAGCGGTCCCGCGGAAGTGTTGATTCGGTGTTGTTGACTCCTCTTGAAAAAGCTTCTGAGAGCGATGGTGAGGTCCAAGAGAGCTAATCTCTCTGGGTTCTGAAATATAGCTGCCATCTTGCTGATTATACTCGACATCCTCGCCACACTTTCACCTTATGCTGTGGTGGGGTACACTGCGCGCCGAGTGTGGAGAAGAACATGAACACTGTAATTGCGATGCCAAAAATTAGCCTCTCTGATTTCGAAAAGCTGCATGCGAGCCGGAAGATAGTACCGTTCGTTCGCCCAACGGTTCAGGAGGTTCTTGTTACTGTAGCGTTGATCGTGTTTATGACCCCGTTCTTCTTCGTTACGGCGTCTATTATTCCAATCATGGGCCCTGTTACGGTTCTGCTCGCGATGGGTGTGTCGTTTCTTTACCTGCTCTCGCGGCGGTCGTGGCTCATCGCCGGAGTATCCTTGCTGGCTACGGTGGCTTTTTGGTCGTTTATCTTTGCAACCATTCAGTCCGTGAAGAACGACCTCGACATATTTCTCTTCATCTTTACAGCTCTCGGCATTCCGGTGAGCGCTATGTTTACGATCTTTGTCGCCACTCGGATCTGGATTTTACGCGGTGGCGTTGAATAGTAATTCCCAGAGGAGATACACATGAAGAAGATTGCCCTCGCCCTTGCCTTGATCACGTGCGCTTCCACAGCGATAGCGCAGCAGGTGTATTCCTACACGGTAACGGGAATTGTTCGTGCGCTTCCCGGAAATGGGCGAGCTGCGAATGAGATCTTGGTGAAGCACGATCCGATACCGAATTATCGCGACGAGGCTGGCAACGTGGTGGGCATGATGGCCATGACGATGCCCTTCTATCTCTCAGATACTACCAGCGCTGCGGACCTCAAGGTTGGGGATACCATCGAAATGGTGGTTGAACAGCAGCTAAAGCCTTCCTTCACTGAGAAAGTGGTTTCAATTAAGAAGACCAAGTAGGGCAGCGCTGTTCTACAAACGCTGTTACCGCGAAATGCTCTGATCAAAGGCCCCTCCCTCGCTTTGAAAGGCGTTTTTTCGTTAAGTAATCGCATTGGGTAGTCGATCCCTCCATTAGGGATACCAATGCAGACTACGACGCTATTCTCACGACTTCAGCTACTTCTCCGGATCGTACCGGCGGTTGCCTTTACCACGATGGCAGCCTCGGGTTGCGACTCTCTTTTGTTGTCCAGTCCCAAGCCTGTGCGAGAGGGCTCCTACCTTGTTCACGTGGTGTCGCCAGCTGGAGGCGGGGAGGATATTGATA
>JBIIYC010000183.1:0-5131 GCA_044347025.1 Bdellovibrionota bacterium | reverse complement strand
ATCCCTGCTCGTTCGCACCCCCACCGACATCAGAGGTTGTTGATGAACATCCAGACAATACTGCCATCGATACTAAGGTGCAGAGGCAAGAGAGGGACCAGCGCAGTTTCATCCTCTTAAGATACCCCCCACCCGTCTCATTCGTAAAGGCAAAGATTTCCCCTCACTCCAATTACCATTTACGGACGACGATCTGCCGGTTAACATCCTCCCCAGTATGGAACAAACCGATGAATTAGCTCGCAGGGAAAAGGACGCTGAGGCTGGTGGGGGCGCTGAGCGCATCGCCAAGCAACACGAGGCAGGAAAGCTTACAGCTCGCGAACGGATACACCGCCTCCTCGATCCTGGTTCATTCTCGGAGCTCGACAAGTTTGTAACGCACCGATCGGCCAACTTCGGCCTTGGGGACAAGCGCTACCTGGGTGATGGCGTTGTCACGGGAACCGGAACGATTCACGGCCGCACGGTGTGCATCTTCGCGCAGGACTTCACAGTGTTCGGCGGCTCCCTGGCAGCGATGCACGCAAAGAAGATCGTTAAAGTGATGGACCTAGCGGAAAAACTCGGATGTCCGATCATCGGACTCAACGATTCGGGTGGCGCACGAATCCAAGAGGGGGTCGAAAGCCTGGGAGGCTACGCGGACATCTTTCTTCGTAACACTCTCCTTTCTGGCGTCGTCCCACAGATCTCCCTCGTTATGGGGCCGTGCGCCGGAGGCGCGGTGTATTCCCCAGCGATAACCGATTTTGTCCTGATGGTGAAGAATACCAGCCACATGTTCATCACAGGGCCTGACGTCATTAAAACCGTCACCAAAGAAGATATCTCAAAAGAGGTCCTTGGAGGAGCCGACACGCACACTACGATAAGTGGCGTTGCGCACCTCGAAACAGACTCGGAGGACGCGTGTCTTGAGATGTGCAGAACGCTTCTTTCGTTTTTACCGCAGAATAATCTCGACGAGCTCCCCCCAGTGATGTCAGGCGACCTAGCTGCGCGCGAGGACCCAGAGTTGGATACACTCGTTCCAACGCAATCGAATATTCCGTACGATATCAAGAAGCTGATCTCGTCAATCGCAGACTCACACGAGTTTTTTGAGATTCAACCAAACTTCGCCCCGAATATAGTGATCGGATTTACGCGCATGAACGGACGCTCCATCGGAGTTGTTGCGAACCAGCCATCAGCGCTCGCCGGTTGCCTCGATATCAATGCAAGCACCAAGGCAGCACGGTTCGTACGCTTCTGCGATGCGTTTAATATCCCCCTTCTTACCCTGGTTGATGTGCCAGGATTCCTTCCAGGGGTACAGCAGGAACACGGGGGTATCATTCGTCACGGCGCAAAGCTCCTCTACGCATTTGCGGAAGCAACCGTGCCAAAGGTCACGATCATTACCCGAAAAGCCTACGGCGGCGCGTATGACGTAATGAGCTCTAAACACATCAGAGCAGACATCAACTACGCATACCCCACCGCTGAGATCGCGGTGATGGGACCAGAGGGTGCAGTGAGTATCGTGTTTCGCAAAGAGCTCGAAGAGGCCGCGAAACAAGGGAACGAGAAGGAGTGCCGTGAGCGTCTGGTACGCGAGTACCGCGAGAAGTTCGCCAACCCCTGGGAAGCCGCAGAGCTCGGTTTTGTTGATGCGGTGATTCGACCGCGAGAAACTCGGGCCAAGGTAATTGAAGCGTTCTCTCTCCTCTCGACGAAGCGCCAATCAGTCCCCAAGAAAAAACACGGGAACATCCCTCTGTAGTGGCGAATATGACAACGATCGAGCTCCGCCCACCTCTGCCCTCACACCTCTCACACGATGGTATCCCCTTCGTGTTCACAGGTTCGCGTGAGATCCCTGATGAGACAATCGCAGCTATCGGTGCCGCACTGAACGCGATCCTTCCCAATGGCGATCTGACCGTTCTTCCGAGTGGCCAGATACAGCTCACGGCTCCGGCGTCACCAGCCACCAACCAGTCACTCTGGAGGCAGGTCGCCCGCATCGAGAGCATCGAGAGGAGCAGGCTATGAGTCGTTATTCAATCGCGGTAAATGGCCGAACGTATCTCGTTGAACTTCTCGAGCGACAAGGGGGGGCTCTCTCATTCTCTGTCGAGGGAACTCGCTACACCGTGGAGGTCGCAGCCGCTACCTCCCCAACGTCGGTAGCTCCAAAACAATCAGTCAATGCAAGACTCACTGGCCCCCAAGAGATTCGTGCGCCGATCCCCGGAATCATCTCGGAGGTTCGCGTCGCACCTGGAGATACCGTCACACCTGATTCAACACTTGTCGTTATCGAAGCGATGAAGATGGAGAATCCGATCAAAGCCCCGCGAGCAGGCACCATATCAAAGGTCCACGTGAGCAAGGGCCGCGAAGTTCTCTCGGGACATCTGCTTGTCGAGATCGAGTAGAAGCGCAAGGAATAGTTGATCGTTGGGTTCAACAATCAACGGACAATACCGTACCTTTTCAGGTGGTTAGGGCAGATCCAGCACCGCGACCGGCAGCAGATAGATCTGGGCGTCGATTTTCTTTGTAGAATTCAAAGCGTCCCCGTACACTTATGGAAGGTCACTCATACACAGGAGCCCCCTATGAAGATTCTAGCAATGATACTTGCACTACTCTTGGTTTCTGCGAGTCCCGCACTCGCGGCACCACGCTATACAGCGGCCAAGCGGGCTGCCGACAAAGTCAAAAAGGATGAGCGAGATCTCGCGCGCAAAGTAAAGAAACTGAGCGCGAAGGAGAAAGCCAAGCTCAAATCCTCATTCCGAGGCAAAGACTCCGATAGCGATGGCGTTGCCGATATTATCGAAGGTGCGTTTGGTAGTGGTTCCTGCGAGTCAGATTCCGATGATGACGGACTACCAGACAACGAGGATATCGACGAGGATAATCCAGATCGAGACGGCGATGGCCACACGGATGGAAATGAAGTCGAGGCCAAGGGAACGATAACCTCGTTTGCCGATCCAGTCTTAACGATAGGTGGCAAGACGTTTATCCTCACTGGGGATACGCAGTTCAGGGGGGTAAACTTCGGTCCAGAAGACCTTGAAGCGGGCCTGTGTGTTGAAGTCGAGGGCCACAGAGACGGAGTAAACACAGTCGCTGATAAAGTTAAGAAGGACGACGACTGCGATTAGTGGCGTGGTTGCCTCAGCTACCCGGCTGACGCAACAACTTGTTCGGCGGTCGGCCGCAATTCAGTCGGCCGACCGAGTCCGTACTCACGCAGCAGATCTCGGTGCTGCTTGGCTACCCGCTCAACCCGCTCCGCACAATCGTTAAATGCATCCTGCAGACCGGGATGGTGCGCATGCGTAGCAACGAATTCTATGGTGCTGGGCGCCGCCTCTGCAGCCTCCAGGAACCAGCGGTGCTGGGGCGACATATCGCCGCGCACCTCCGCCAAACACTCCTTGACCGTCTCATCCTGGATCTCTATTCCGAGAAAGCCTGAGAGGCTCAACACCGAGCCGCCGTGAAGACCTACGTCGCAGAGAAAAGACTGCGCGACACCACCGTACTCGGTGACCCCCTCGTACACCAAGCCATTCGGAGTTGCCGGGTTGTTCTGCCACCCGCAGAGATATGGCACCACCCGGCGCACAAAGATCGCCGGATCGCAGAGTTCATTAAGGCGAGCAAGCACCGCTGATATCTCACCTGCCGCATTCGATATCTCTCGCAGCGCTATCGCCAGATCCTCTGGCCGGTCGTCGAGTATAGCGCCGCGCCCGCGCGCCAGCGCGGAGAGGGCGTTGGCCGCCTGCGCCTCACAGGCAACATGAACGATGGAGAACCACTCTTCGTCGAGTCCCCCGCCAAAATTTTGCACCACTGCGATATTACCAATAGCGATCGGTCCCTCTGGATCGAGGCGTGTCCAATTGTCGAGGACGTATGACTCGTACGAGAGAACCGGGGGACGACCGAGCTTCTTAGCAACGTCATACCAAGGTCGAGCAATAATCGCCGGAATTCTATCCGCAATTGGACGCTCACCAAAAACATATGCATTCGCTATGAACGAGAGGAGGACCATGGCCCGCTTCAACTCAGCGTCGCATGAAAGTAGTTCGGTTCGGAATTCCGGAAGGGCGAGTACGGCCTTGCGGACACTCATAGCTGCCACGTACTTTGGGAGGTGTTGAGCAAAGTACTCCCACCCCGCAAACTCACTCTGCGGTAAGGCAACAAGCGGGTCAGCCACAGGGAGAAACCCTCTACCCTCCGCTAACCCGAACATCTCAAGATCGCACCGCGTCATCGTAACCCCTGTGTCGGATGGTATATATCCACTCCGTCCCTGCGAGGAGGCTTCGAATTGCTCCACCTCGAATCGCTTTTCTCAGGGGGAGCATCGGCAGATTACTGAAATAACCCAAGCGACGATTGCCGGCGGGGTGATACGGCGAAACTCCCCCTTTCTGCCCCCTACCCAACCTGCTAAAAACACTAGATATGACAGGCACAGTTTCCCTCACATTTTCCGACGACCGAACCCTTGCGACCATACTACTCGGAGCTCCTGACGAGCGGGCCATAACCCTCACCCCCTCGCGCCTCGGTTCGTTCACCGAGGCCCTCGCACAGGTGCGAGACGCTAAGGTCAAAGGATTGGTAATTCGGTCGCCCTCAGTGGATTCGTTCTGCGTGGGCGCAGACATCACACTCATTCAGAGTGTAACCGAACCGAGCAACGGTGCCGCCCTCGCAGCGGAGGGACAAGATGCATACAATCTTTTGGAGGATCTCCCGTGTACAACCGTTGCCGCCATCGGCGGGCCCTGCGTTGGTGGCGGATGCGAGATGGTACTTGCCTGCGACTACCGCGTTGCCACCGATGCAAAGGCGACGTCGATCGGGCTACCCGAGACAAAACTTGGAATTCTTCCCGGATTTGGAGGCACCTATCGCCTACCACGCCTCGTAGGGCTTCCGAAGGCACTCGACATTATCCTTGCTGGAAAGACCTTACGTGCGCAGCAAGCCCTCAAAGCAGGCCTCGTAGACGACGTTGTGCGACCCGAAGACCTCGTGCAACGGGCTGAGCAGATCGCTCTCGGCATGATCAAGCCGAAGCGACGGAAGCCCCGACTCATGGATC
>JBIIYC010000182.1:0-5142 GCA_044347025.1 Bdellovibrionota bacterium | reverse complement strand
GTTGCGTCGCTATTTCGCATCAGCGACGCGAGCCGTCGAGTTGAGACTCGATTTCGCTCGAACTGCTCCGTTGAGAATGACGGCGCGAGGGCGAGCGTCCCAAGCTCAACAACCTTCGTATCAGCAACACGGACCCCTACCGTTCCGCCAGGGTACGCCTCCATTCCCAGACCTTCGATCCTTTCAGCTTCAAGCGGATACGAGGAGAAGACCCGAATCTCCCCGTCCGCTGATACGGGGGTTTGCGCGTGATACGGATACTGCGCCTGCGAAAGGACAGATGCCAGCTCGACAACCCGGTGACCACTTGCGACAACGATCGACGGATGTAGTCGCCCCACAACTTCCCTCACACGCTCACTGGAACTCTCACCGCTCCAATCATCAAGATACAGTATCGATAGAGGCGTGGTTGAGGCCGCCTCTATCTGAGGCCATCTGTTAAAAACAAGATACGGCCTCGCCTGCTTTGCAACGACGATACATACGTAGAGCTGCGCAAGCAGGGCCACGGCTAGAGGAAGGCCTCGGAACCGCGTGCGGACCGCTTCCCGGAGACACCACAGAAAGAGCAGACACAGGGGAGCGAACCAATACGTAACCGAGTTACACAGACACTCCTGCCACCAGAAACGGGGACGATTCGCAAACGCCAGCGCAAGAAACACGCTGACAGACATGATTAGCCAAGCACGAACGCGCCGAGCAAGAGAATGGTGTTCAAGCGGTGCGTGGCGATAGATACCATTCATGCGGGAAGCACCTTCACCGCTTAGTCGTTCCAATTAAGAACGCCCTTGTTCCATACGTAGATAAATCCGACCACCAAGACGGTCATAAAGGACAACATCTGCCAGAGCGCGAAGGTTCCCAGCTGCTCGAGCACTACCGCCCAGGGGTACATGAAGATCACCTCAATGTCGAAGAGGATGAAGAGCATGGCAACGAGATAAAAACGTACGTTGAAGCGCTGATCACGCACAGAACCTACCGGGATAGCTCCACACTCCCAAGGCATCTGCTTTGTCTTTGTCGGATTTTTGGGACCAAGCCAGATCGCCAACAACACCATCGTTACGAGAAATCCGGTCGCTGCAATTGTGAGGAGAAGAATGCCGAGGTAGGGATTTAACTGATTCATCGAAAGCCTTTCGGGCGCACCGTTATACCGTTTGGTTCCGCCATTCTAAAAGAAAGAATGCACCCGGCAAGATTCGAACTTGCGACCACCCGCTTAGAAGGCGGGTGCTCTATCCAACTGAGCTACGGGTGCGCAGAAGGCACTCTCCAACGCTCCCCCTTGGGGGACTATCGGGAACGCTTCTCGTAACGCGGCCAAACACTATCATGCGAAGGCAAAGATCGGTATCCCATCGTTCTCCGTTCAGAGCCGTCCGAAAGAAGATTCTACACGGCGCGTTGTACCTTCGCTCCACACTGATACACCGCATCACGGGGCCCGGAATCCTATTCGATGAGGTGCGCTTATTCAACCAGCGTGGATAAGCCCGACGAGCTTTTTCTATCCCCCCAACCAACCTGGGCAGGTGAGACCTCCCGCGATTCCACGGGTCTGCCCGCTCGCGCCACCATCGAAAACGAGCCTTGTATCGCCGCCGAGGAGTTCCACGCGTATTTCTTTGCTGAAGGCAGGCGTTTATGATACCCCTGTTGTTTCAATATGTTACTGTCTAGGCCAGGTTGGTAATCCAGGGCTCACCCCCCAAAAACCCGCCTCAAATCAGGGGGTTGGGGCGAGCATTCGGAACACCCCCCAAAAGCATGAAGCAGATATCCCAAAACTAAAGATTATAGGATAGAACACCCATGCATCCAGCTTCAGCCGGATTCGGGGTGTGCACGGATTCAGTAGCCGCATAAGGTCCGATATACTAGTGCGGCGAAACGATTACTTTTTGAACGCTCTACGCTAGAGAAACGATGGCACTTCCGAGCAACACAAAACGGAAGATATTTGACGGACGGTACGAGATTATCTCTATCGTAGGTCGCGGCGCTGACAGCGTGGTGTATCATGCACGCCACATCAGCGGCTCAGCGCAGGAGGTTGCACTCAAAGTTCTCATAACTCGCAAAGATGGCACCTCGCTTGCCGACAGATTGCGAAAAGAAGCCCTCACCCTCGTGTCATGCCGACAGAAGTACGTGGTTCGACTCGACGATTTTCACTCAATCGATCAGCTCTGCTACCTCTCGATGGAGTATGCACCGCATGGGGACCTTACCAAATACATCGCTCAAAAAGGATCTCCGCTGAGCCCGGACCAGGCTGCGCTGTTTTTGAAGCAATCGCTTGAGGCTCTCGACTTCATTCACGCGACCGGTGTGATTCACCGCGATATCAAACCGGAAAATATCCTTGTTCTTAACGATCAGGAGATCCGCGTAGCTGACTTTGGCCTCGCACTCTTACCTGGGGATGAGCTTGAGAGCGATGAGCTCAAGCGAGCAGCCGGCACCTTCGATTACCTCGCACCCGAGATCCTCGACGGGACAACATTCGACTCCCGTTCAGATCTGTACGCTCTCGGTGTATGTTTTTACGAAGTTCTCACCGGCACAAACCCCTTCAGCGGCGCCCCACTCGCGCAACAGATGGACGCTCGTCGGGACGGGCGAATACGCCCGCTTGAAGAAATCGTACCAACCGCACCTAAACAGCTCGTGGGCGTGATAACCACCCTACTCGCCTTCGACCCCCGCGATAGATTCCAAAGCGCGGCAGATGCTCTGCAGGCGCTGGCAGACCCATCCTATACATCTCCGTTGCGGGGCTCGGCTGCCGCCGAAGTTCACCATGTGGTTGCGCCGGTCAGCGCCTCACCAACAGAGCCGTTACACTCCATCGTTGAGCCGTTCCTTGAGTTCGACGAGGAGCAGTCTCCGACCGCTCCGCTGAACGAAAGTCCTGCTAATCAGGACATCCCACCGGCTCGCCCGACCCAACCAACTGAGAAATTCGATCTCCACCGCATCCAGTCCATCGTTGCGAAGGACTCTCAGCGCAAAGAGGCAGTCGCACACCGTCGATCACAACTGGAGGATGAATCGGGTGAACCCCTCGGCCACAAGGCAGGCAAGCTGCTGCCACAGATAACCATGAACCAAACATCTCTGGGGACTTCGGCGCGAACGTTTGCAACAACACCTCTTACGCTTCTCTCAAAGCTACCAGCGCCACTTCGCCCCGTCGCCGTCGCCGTTATCTCCGCTATTGTTACGGTACTGGTACTCGTAGCGTTCAACTCTGGCACCCCTCGTTCCACAACCAACTTGTCAGAGGAAACCACCGAACCCACTACATCAGCCCCAGAATCCAGCGCCTCGGATGTAGTCGAGACGGAGTCCGCTACTCCGACCCTCGTCGGTCTACCAGAGGGACGATACACCGGGACTATTTCCGGGCTCATCCCAAACACCTCCAATCCACTCATTCTCCTAGCCGATCCAGGTAAGCACGAATTAGTGCTGATGATCGGCGTCGACGGATGGGTACCAGCCAAGGCCTCCACCCTCCAAGAGGACGGCTCGTTTGTAGAGAGCCCCACCTTTCGGTCTAACGGACTGATCCTCAAGCTGAATGGGGAGCTGTCATCCGGCCAAATAACTGGTACGTTCACTGATATGATCACCGGCGATACCGGTGTTTGGACCGCTAAAAGAGCTTCGTAGGAACGTACTATATGCCCCGCCCGTCCCAACTCGTAACGAGCCCTAGGCTCTGCTCGCGTATTGCATTTGCTATCGTGGCGCTCTGTGCGCCCTTCGTGGTTGTTGCTCAGGAGGAAACCAAGACAATTACCCTTCTGCATCAAGCTCCCTCGGCCGCTGAAATCCCGCCCCTGGGAACCTTGATGCGTATTCAGGTAGAACTTCGCAACACGGTGGATATCGCTACCAAAATCCGTCTCGTCGGTTCCAAAGACGGGCGCTTCATCGACATCGCATTTCCGAAAGGCGCCCTCAATGCCGCTGACCACCCAACGTTCGTTGCCGAGATACCAGCCCCAGTAGCAGCGCTCACCTATCAATTCGTCATGCACCAACCAGACGGATCTATCACCACGAGCAATCGTTACGTGCTCAAGCGAAAGTGCATTCAAAACTTTACGGTCAACGTGCCGGATTCATCACCGTCTGCGGCTTACAACCGTGAGGTCGCAGCGCTCGTAGCTCGATCAAAAGAGCTCGAGCGCGATACGGCTAGCCTGGAAGCCTCCCTCAAGCTGATAGAAGAGATGAAGCTCTCGATGTCCCGATAAGGATCCCCCTATGAAATCACTCTCGCTCAACACAAGACTTCTCCTCACGCTCCTCGCAGGAATGTTAAGCGTGTACTGCTCACCTGCAGTCGCCGCCGACACTATCAACGTAACGGTCCGGGTCGAGGCGAAGCCCGACCCAACACGAGCAGTGGGGCTTGTGTTTTCATCCACGAACTCCACTGAGATTCCAGACGCGACTATCACAAAGATCGGTGACAAGCTGTTCGAGATTCAATTTGCGGTCGACCGCGCCTCACTGCGCGCAGACTCGGTTGCATCCGCTATCGCGTATGACCCAGCGGGGACTGCCTTCTACGCTAACGTTACCCCTGCCCTACTCTCGGAAACTCGCACCCTACTTGAGTCTATCCCCGATTGTCCTGCGCAAGACACCACACAGATCGCACAGCTGACTAGCCCCGGAACACTCCAGCAGTTGGTCGATGTTCGCGCCGAACGCGCCGAACTGGTTCGCTTGCGGATCGCGCGAGTGATGGACGCCAAGTTCTTGGCGAAGCTCCAGAAATTCGAGGAAGTCCTCGGCCTATCACGTGCGACAGAACTGAGCGCACAATTACCCGCCGCTGAACTGATCGATCGATTATCGCGAATCGATCACGCATTCAAAAAATATCAGAGCCAAAAGCCTAAGAGCTCCAAGTAGTAACGCATGAGGCTGGCGATCGCATCCAAACTCCGCCACCAGGCGAACCGATGGATGGGACTTGGAACCACCGCGCCCCTATGAAAACCGTCTCTGTCGATGAATCACGGCTTCGCCTCGTTACCGACACGCTTCGTACGCAGTATTGGGTTTGGACGTACTACTCGGCAGACGATGCTCCGACATCGCTCC
>JBIIYC010000181.1:0-5152 GCA_044347025.1 Bdellovibrionota bacterium | reverse complement strand
AAATATATCTTTGCGTGCGGAGAGAGCTTTTTGAAAACGCTCTGTCGCGGCCAGATCGCTCGCTGAGCCGGCAATCTGCGCACGGATTCCCGATACTTTGAGAGACGAAACGGCGATCTCCGACGAATCGGGGAGCGTCTTTATGATATCGAGAAAAGCGTCCGACGGAGAGATGCTCGCCCGGGATCCAAACGCACCAAGCTCATCAGCTAATTTGTTTTCGGCCTTCATGAGATTCTCGCGAATCGTTGTGGGCTCCGAAGAGAAGCTGGGGATAACTTTTTTAATCTGCTCAAGGAGCGTATTTCGGGCGGAAGTGAGAGCAAACTCCCGGGACGCGTATATGATGGCCAACGCTATGCCGACCGCCGTGAGCGCTCGTGCGGCGTACCGGCGAGTTCCGCCAAGAGCCCTTAGGAATTCACCGATCCTCGGCGTGAAGGAGAATTCTCGAGATCGGAAATTTGACAGCGGGGCTTTCGCCGCATCGTCGTGCGCGAAGATGGTGCTCAGTGGTGCTAGTCCAACCTGAGCCTCTTCCGTTTTTATGAGATCCTTAAAGGCGAGACCTTGTAGTGGCCGACCGAATACCTGTTGCGAATTCGGATTTTTGACGTCACGTCCCAACAGATACACCCGCTCGATACTCGTGTTGTACCGTCGCTCCGATGACGCAAGGAGGAGCTTGATAGCTGTGAAGATGTGCTGGAGACCCTCTTCTCGCTTCTCTGGGGTAACGGCTGAGAGTATCTGAGAGGCATAGATCGAACGCTCCACTCGAACCTCCCCGTTGATGTAGAGTGCAAGCACGTACTCATCTCCGCGGTTGTAAATCAAAGCGGAGTTTGTAGTGAAGAAGTCTTGACCAAGATGGAATGCCGCTCCAACAGCGCTTGAGGGAACGGTTAAGATATTCGGCTCAAGACCTGCGGCTTTGCATACCTCAAGGACATTGCGGACGAGCTGGCGAGGCAGAATGCCGATATGAACGTCAAATTGCGCGCCGTTTGCTGGTACAGTCGAGGCGGTCGGTGCACCCTTAACGACAGGGCCGAGGGGCGAGTACTGTATAAAGAACTCGTCCAGCTCAAACGGAACTACATCCTGAACCTCCAAATCGACGATGCGATCGAGGTTGCGCGGGTCTCCGAACGGAAGATCGAGATTCAGGGCGAGGTGCTCAAACTGAGGAAGGATGACCGACGCGGCAGACCAGACCGGTTCGAAAGATTGAATTGCGCGTCGAAGCTCGTCGACGGTCTCTTGTACAAGAGCTGCGTCCTGGCTCTCCGAAAAAGCCGTCTCTTCAGCGGTGTTATGGCCGGACTGATGTGATGGTGTTGCCTCTTGCGCGTGTAGTAGCGCACGTACGTCAGCAGTTCGTAGGATATCCTTGTTCGCGAAGAGGGGGAGACGAACCGTTGTGCGGTGCACTACCTCGATATGGGTGCCGTCCACCTGCGACAAGGTGAACTCACACGGCTGAGAGCTGAGGTCTATTCCAAGGATACACTGCATATACGGTCAAGGTACTGCGGCCATAGGCTTCGAGCAAGGGTATAAGAGCGCACGCCCCTGTGGGACAAGGAGCCCCTTATCGACCGAAGATTCGCCCCCAAAAACCGGACCCCGAAGATCCCTGCTGCGGTCGGTAGAGGTCATCGTCGCTCGGCTCTGAATCGTCACCGCCACCATGCGCTGAGCAGGGGCGCCGTGGCTCAGTACCAGAGACAAAAACCTCGGGCGCCACCGCAGAGGAGGGGCAATCCTCGGTAGCAAGTCCGCCGCTCTCAACATCGATGGTGGCGTATGATACACCGCGCGGAGCGACGAAGTTTGCCTCGGCGAAGTATGGTGCGCTACACCGCATAAAATCACCCCACAGTGGAGCTGCCGTAGCACCCCCAGTCAGACCAAGTGACGAGTTGTCGTCGAAGCCAATCCATACGCCAGCGGCGAGATTCGGGGTGAATCCAACGAACCAGGCGTCGCGCGAATTGTCTGATGTTCCGGTCTTCCCGGCAGCGGGTCGGGTGAAGCCTTTGGCACGTACCGCTTTGGCGGTGCCGCGCTCAAGCACTCCTTGAAGAATATTGGTGAGTACGAATGTTGCGTTCTCCTCCGATACCCGCTCCTCTATCGGTGGCGAAGCAGCGAGTCGCTCGCCACCGGCATCCAGGGCGGAGATAAAGAGCCTCGGTGCGATATAGACCCCGCCGTTGGCGAGAGCGCCGTACGCCGCGGTCAGCCTTAGGAGGTTTGTGTCGAGTGCGCCGAGAGCGAGGGCTGGAACTTCCTGTACCTGTGCCGCTAGGCGGAAGCGAGAGAGGGTGCGTTTGAGGGCCGGAATTCCAATCCGCTCGGCGATGTAGAGGGCAGGCATGTTGAGCGAATGCTCGAGGGCATAGCGAAGTGTCACGTCGCCTCGAAATTCATGATCGTAATTCTCTGGATTCCAGGTCTTCTTGTTGACCTGAAGTTCCATCGGTTTATCTTCGAGGATGCTGGCGGCTGTAGCCACTTTGTAGGAGTTCAGGGAGCCATCAAGGGCGCTCAAGTACAGGAAGGGCTTGATTGTGGAGCCGATCTGTCGGTTCGATTGACTAACCCGATTGAATTGCGAGCTGCCGAAATCTTTTCCACCGACCCACGCCTTCACCAGTCCCGAGTACGGTTCAATCGCAACAAGAGCTGCCTGAACGCCACCTTCGTGGTTTTTGAGTTTTGGATGTGCCGCTTCAATTGCAGCAACACCCGCTTCGATAGATTGCTCCGCGCACGCCTGGATGCCGAGATCGAGGCCCGTGTAGACTGCTAAGCCGGTCGCGGCCGCTGCATCCAGGTCGATCGAATTCGAGAGCTCCGTCTCAAGCGCCGACGTATAAAACGGGGCTAACCGTCGGTGCTCCTGCTGTGCGGTAGTTTTGACCGGTCTCTTCAGAGCTGTTGCATATTCACTCTGCGAGATGTGCCCGAGTTCGAGAAGTTTTTCGAGTACGAGGTCCCTCCGTTCACGAGCCCGTTCTGGATAGCGTCGGGGGTTGTAATAGCTTGGTGCCTTGATCATCCCCGCCAGTGTTGCGGCTTCATCAACGCGCAGGTCTTCAAGTCGTTTTCCGAAGAAGGCTGAAGCAGCTTCTGGCATGCCGTGAATCGCAACGGATCCCTCTTGTCCGAGGTACACCTCGTTCAGGTAGAGCTCAAGGAGCTGCTCCTTCGAAAGGTGTCGCTCAAGGCTGATCGCTGTCGGTATCTCTTGAAGTTTCCGAGTAAAGGTTTTCTTCGGCGAGAGAAAAAGGTTTTTTGCGAGCTGCTGAGTTAGGGTGCTTCC
Organism: Bdellovibrionota bacterium; assembly: GCA_044347025.1. Taxonomy (GTDB): domain Bacteria; phylum Bdellovibrionota_C; class UBA2361; order UBA2361; family OMII01; genus OMII01. The sequence goes on along the minus strand of JBIIYC010000181.1, from coordinate 1,821 downwards.
ACCCTGAACGAGCCGCCCCGCCATAATGTTTCGCACCATCGCACGTAGAATCGATACGATGTCGAGTCCGAAGTGACTGAAAAAACGCTCGTCCTCGATCGAGAGTACGCTTTGTTGGACTATCGCGGGGATATTCGCCAAGGGGACAAATGAGCTCGCTCGAACATCTGCGGAACCGATATAGGATATAACCTGAGGCTCCACGTATAATCGCCGAATATCGCCGCTCTCAACACCGAGAGGGATCGCTTCCTTTCGCGACGGTACTGTTTCGCCTCCGGCATTGGTGTAGGAGCGGGAGTAGATCGTCAGTGTGTTGTTCGACAACGAAAACTCGCCGGGGCGAGAAGGGGTGCCTGAAACCTCTGAATAGCGCCGGTCGGCAAGCGCGGTGCGTAGAACCCTCAACCCTTGGCCGGCTTCGTCGCCAACGCGCATGGCTACCCCGGTTATGTCGAGTGGCGACGAGTATACGACTGGCAGCTTGGGGGTGCTAAGCGTGTTCAGTCGGTGCATCACGCGGCGATCGACCACGTAAAAAACAGCGTAGAGAGAGCCGCAGGCAAGCAGGATGGCGGGTATCACGGCCCGTTTTAGCCGCTGCTTGGCGGTAAGGGGCTTCTTCGGTTTCTTGACGCCAGGCTTGCTCGCTGTACGGGGACGCTTGGTCCGACGGACCGGTTTTTTCGGGGTCACCTTCGGCTTCATCGAGAGCGGTGCTCCCGTTCTGCGTTGCCACGTGAGGTAGCGGAAAAGCCCTTCCATCGGGCATGAGCCCGCTCCTGCGCCGGTACCAGCATTCTGGTAGTGCGGCGCGGTCTTTCAGCATTTCGCAAGTAGGTACTAGCGCTGGCGGTAGAATGTTGGTTTATTGAGCGGGGTGTTTTAGAAACACGCCTGGTGGTGTTGTTACTCGGTGAGGTGCGGATGATTAGTCGGCTGCGCGGTTCAATAGTCGAAATTGAAGGCGATTCCATAGTGGTGGATGTTAATGGGGTCGGATATAGCGTCTGTTGCACGTCCACCCTGCTAGCTCGTCTTAACCTTGGGTCCGAGGAGACTCTTTGTGTTTACACCGATGTGCGCGAAGACGCTATTCGCCTTTTTGGTTTCGAGTCAAACGCAGAGCGCCAGATGTTCCTCCTCCTTAACAAGGTCTCGGGCTTGGGTCCTCGCTCCTCGTTAGACGTACTATCCAACGTTCCTATTCGAGATCTACTGCGCGCGATCGGGTCTGGCGATGTTCATGCCCTCATGGCGATCAAAGGCGTGGGAAAGAAGAAGGCCGAGCGGATTGTCGTGGAGCTGAAAGATCTGGTCGTGTCGATGGCCGGAGAGCGTTCTACGTCATTGCGGTCCATGATCTCGGTCGAGGGGAGTGTATCGTCGCCGGCTACTTCGGCCTCCAGTGACGCCGTGGCGGCCTTGGAGGTGCTCGGCTTTGCTCGTCGTGACGCTGAGGTGGCCGTTACCAAGGCTATCGAAGGGGGCTTCGGCAAGGGCGAAGCCGGGGATCTTATTCGCGAAGCGCTCCGGTTTGTGTAGAAATGCTTGGCTAACCAGACGGTATCGCTTGGTTTTTTGCTGTGAGCAGAATCGCTAGGCTACTGTTCCCGAGGGGGCGTTCGGTGTACTATCAACGGGATTGTAGAGAGAGTCTATGGGCACCGCAGACCACAAGGATACGAAGCGAGACGAGATGGGGGACGACGTTGAGATCTGGGGCTCGCTCACTGAGGAGGCCGAGCATCGAGTTGTGTCCGTTGAGGGAGCCGATGACGAAGAGCAGCTTGTTAGTTCCCTCAGGCCCAGTAAGTTTGA
>JBIIYC010000047.1:0-16730 GCA_044347025.1 Bdellovibrionota bacterium | reverse complement strand
GGCAGAGCAGGAGCGAGCACGCCAGGAGATTATCGAGCAGTCGAAGGCAGAGGCAGCAACGATCGTAGCGCAGGCTCACGAGAAGGCGAAGCGCATTCGAGAGCAGGCCCGAGAGATGCTCGCTGGTGAGGGTCGGTCGGCAGAGGGTGCGTTTAAGGCGAGCCTTGTTTCGCGGGCACTTGAGCTAGCTCGTTCGAAGTTCGTGAGTGGCGAGTTCGCCAGCCGTCAGCAGGCGTATGTCGATGCGGCAGTTGGTCGTGCAAAGAGATTGGTTCAGTAATTCAAAGTATCATAAGGCGCTCGAAGACGAGCAGAGTAGGGAACATACCTCATGGCTTCAGGAACAAAGGAAAAGGTTGCAAAGCGATATGCGCGAGCGCTCTTCGAGGTCACAAATCCTCAGGAGTTTGACAGCACGGCTCGCCAGCTTAAAAGCTTCTCTGATGCATGGATCGCATCAGAAGACCTTCGCAACAGCATGCTTAATCCGCGCGTCTCGGATGCGCAGCGACTGGCGGTAGTTGATGCCGTTGCGCAGAGCATCGGTGGTTGGGTAAATGAAGCCACAAAGCGCACGCTCCTCTCCCTTGTGCAGCTCCGCAAAGCGCAAGTTCTCCCAAGCCTCTCAGATACGTTTGCCCATCTTTTGAGTGAGTATCGAAAGAGTCTGTCCCTCGAAGTGACATTTGCCCAGCCGGCAAATGACGATGTTGTCGCTGGACTCAAGGGACGGCTTTCGCAGGCGCTTGGTGGAGAGGTTTCGCTAACAGTAAAGAGCGACGCATCGCTCTTGGGCGGTGTAACGATCCGGCTCGGGGACAAGCTCCTTGACCGCTCCGTTGCAGGGACATTGCAGCGCGTTGCTGCACAGGTAACACGATAAAAAAATCGAACGATTTAATTGAGAAGAGGTGAGTATGGATATACGTGCAGACGAGATAAGCAGAATCATCAAGGATAAGATCGGCAGCGTATCAGGCGAGGGAGACCTCAGCGAGGTTGGTTCAGTACTAAGCGTTGGAGATGGAATTGCCCGCGCGTACGGCCTCGGCAAGGTAGCACTCGGCGAGCTCGTAGAGTTCCAGAACGGCACGAAGGGTCTCGCGTTCAACCTCGAAGAGGACAACGTTGCGATCGTTGTAATGGGTGAGACCACTACTATTAAGGAAGGCGACACCGTTAAGCGCACTGGTCGCATCGCAACCGTTCCAGTGGGCGAGGAGCTTGTTGGTCGTGTTGTTGACGCGCTCGGTAACCCGATCGACGGTCTCGGCGAGATCACCGCAAAGCAGTCGTCTCGTATCGAGATTAAGGCTCCTGGTATCGTTGGTCGTAAGTCGGTACACGAGCCGATGCAGACAGGCCTCAAGGCCATCGATTCCATGACCCCAGTAGGTCGTGGCCAGCGTGAGCTTATCATTGGTGACAAGAAGACCGGTAAGACAACGGTTGCGATCGACACGATCATCAACCAGAAGGGAACCGGCGTCATCTGCATCTACGTAGCTATCGGTCAAAAGCGTTCATCGGTAGTTCAAGTTGTTGAGCGACTCAAGGAGCACGGTGCAATGGATCACACGATCGTTGTAGCGGCTACTGCTTCTGAGCCAGCTCCGATGTCCTTCCTTGCTCCGTACACCGGATGCGCGATGGGCGAGTACTTCATGAATAACGGTAAGCATGCGCTTGTGATCTATGACGATCTTTCGAAGCATGCGGTTGCATACCGAAGCGTTTCGCTCCTCACTCGTCGTCCTCCAGGACGAGAGGCATACCCAGGAGATGTATTCTACCTTCACTCCCGTCTGTTGGAGCGAGCTGCTAAGTTGAGCGATAAGCTCGGCGGAGGATCGCTCACAGCTCTTCCAGTTATTGAGACGCTCGAAGGTGACGTATCTGCATACGTTCCAACCAACGTAATTTCGATTACTGATGGCCAGATCTTCCTAGAGGCGGATCTTTTCAACTCGGGTATCCGACCAGCGGTTAACGTCGGTCTCTCGGTATCCCGCGTAGGAGGAGCCGCTCAGGTTAAGGCGATGAAGAAGATCGCAGGAACACTTCGTCTCGATCTCGCTCAATACCGCGAGAAGCAGGCGTTTGCTCAGTTTGGATCTGACCTCGACGCCGCTACTCGCGCACAGCTCGCAAAGGGCGCGCGTCTCGTTGAGATCCTAAAGCAAGGTCAAAACGTTCCGATGCCGGTTGAGCTTCAGGTTGTTTCCATCTTCGCAGTAGCGAATGGATACACAGATAAGTTGCCGGTAGAGCAGGTTCGTCCGTTCGAGGAGGCGCTCCATCGCCATCTTCTCTCGAACCAGGTTGACCTCATGAAGGATCTTCGCGCGAAGCAGGAGCTTGATAAGGACATAACCGACCGCTTGAAGAAGGCTATCGGGTCGTTCGTTGAGCAGTTCATCGCTGGCACTGCGGCTACGCTCGGCGCATCGTCGAACGGAACCGGCGCGCACGCAGCATCCGCTCAGAAGTCGACTCAAGCTCACGCTAACGCAGCATAAGGATTGACGCCCTATGGCAGGTCTTAAAGAGATTCGCCGACGACTAAAGTCGGTGAACAACACAAAAAAGATCACCTCGGCGATGAAGCTGGTGTCTGCGGCTAAGCTGCGCAAGACCCAGGATTCGGTGGTGCGCTCCCGCGCATATACCGACGCGCTCAAGGGGATCCTCGGACAGCTCCAGAGTGGAAACGAGTTCTCGCATCCACTCCTTGAAGCGAAGACGTCGGTGAAGAAGATCCGCATCTTGGTCCTCGGTGCAAGCCGCGGTCTCTGCGGAGGCTTCAATACAAATATGAATCGCCGCGTTGAATCGCTCTTTAAGGAGCTCGCGCAGGCTCATCCTGGCGCAGAGATCACAAGCGTTCTTCTCGGAAAGAAGCCAGCAGAGTACTACCGACGAGTCGGTCGTACATACCTGGAGGCTACTGAGCACCTGAACGACGACCCAAACTTCTGGCCGATTCAAGAGATCTGTCAGCGGCTTGAGATCGATTTCCTCAAGGGCGAGTTCGACGAGCTTCACCTTGTGTACACGCGATTCCGCTCTGCTATCTCAACGGTGGCAACAGCGGAGCGATTGCTTCCGCTCGATAAAGATGCGGTTGCAGGAACTGCGTCAACCTCGGATGTTCAGGGTATCACGATCTTCGAGCCGAATCCCCAGCGTGTATTCGATGCCGTTGTTCCACGTATCGTACGAGCAATCGTTCGACAGGCGGCGTTCGATACCAAGGCGAGCGAGCACGCAAGCCGAATGACAGCGATGGATAACGCAACCAAGAATGCAAAGGAACTGATTCACTCTCTCACCTTAAAGCGCAACAAGCTCCGTCAGACAGGCATTACGAGCCAGTTGCTAGACATCGTAGGTGGAGCTGAAGCACTCAAGTAATAAAGGGAATGACTATGACACAGACAATGGGACGAAAAGGAAAGATTCTTCAGGTTCTCGGCGCGGTAATCGACGTTGAGTTCCCACAGGGTGGCGGAATTCCAAACATCTACGATGCTGTTCTTACTACGAACCCAGCTATCGATGATCAGCCGAACAATCTCGTACTTGAGGTTGCGCAGCACCTTGGTGACAACGTTGTTCGTTGTATCGCGATGGACTCAAGCGAGGGCTTGGTTCGCGGTCAGGAAGTTGTCGATACTGGCGCTCCGATCTCGGTTCCAGTAGGTCAGAAGACCCTCGGACGAATTCTTGATGTCACAGGCCGCCCGATCGATGAGCTTGGCGCAGTCGATACTGACACTCGTTGGCCGATTCACCGTCCAACCCCTTCGTTCGAAGAGCAGTCGACGTCGAAGCAGATCCTTGAGACAGGAATTAAAGTAGTAGACCTCATCGCTCCGTTCTTGAAGGGTGGAAAGATCGGTCTCTTCGGTGGTGCGGGCGTAGGAAAGACCGTTATCATCATGGAGCTCATTAACAACATCGCAAAGGCGCACGGTGGATTCTCCGTATTCGCCGGCGTTGGAGAGCGTACTCGTGAGGGTAACGATCTCTGGCATGAGATGAAGGATTCTGGCGTTATCGATAAGGCCTGCCTTGTATACGGTCAGATGAGTGAGCCGCCAGGAGCACGTTTCCGTGTAGCTCTCTCGGCTCTTACAACTGCCGAGTACTTCCGTGATGAGGAGAACCGCGACGTTCTTCTCTTCGTTGATAACATCTTCCGATTCTTGCAAGCAGGTTCAGAGGTATCCTCGCTTCTCGGCCGTATGCCGAGCGCGGTGGGTTACCAGCCAACCCTTGCAACAGACATGGGTCAGCTCCAAGAGCGAATTACTTCCACAAAGAAGGGTTCGATTACCTCGATTCAGGCGGTATACGTACCGGCCGACGATTACACGGATCCAGCTCCTGCGACGACGTTTGCTCACTTGGATGCAACGATCGCGCTTGAGCGTTCGATCGCTGAGAAGGGAATTTACCCAGCGGTTGATCCGCTTACTTCAAGCTCCACTGTATTGGAGCCGAGCGTAGTAGGAGAGGAGCATTACCGAGTAGCTCGTAAGGTTCAACAGACCCTGCAGCGTTACAAGGACCTTCAGGACATCATTGCGATCCTTGGAATGGATGAGTTGTCTGAGGAAGATAAGCTCACTGTTGCACGCGCTCGTAAGATTGAGCGGTTCTTCTCGCAGCCGTTCCACGTTGCTGAGACCTTCACTGGTACTCCGGGCGTGTACTGCAAGCTTGAGGATACTATTAAGGGCTTCGGCGAGCTCGTTGATGGTAAGCTCGACGATCTTCCAGAGCAGGCGTTCTACATGGTTGGAACTCTTGATTCAGTTCGTGCGAAGGCAGAGAAGTTGGCTGCAGAGTTTGCACAGGCAGCGTAAGCGTCCACAAAGGAGTAGGGGATGTCAGAGGGAACATTTCAATTGCGGGTTTTCTCCGGTCGTGGACTGGAGGTAGAGGCCACGGTACATTCGGTGAATGTACCATCACAGACGGGAGAGCTTGGCTTTCTCGTTAATCACTGTGACTACGTTGGGCTCCTCTCGACCGGCATGACCGAGTATGTTCTTACCGCGGATGGTGCTTCGCAGAAGTGCCTTACCTCGGGCGGAATCTGCACGTTTAGTGATAACGTTCTGACACTCCTCGCCGATACTGTAGACCTTCCCGACTCGTACGATACCCAGATCCTCTCGGATGACATCGATGCGTTGAAGCTGCAGTTAGAGAAGTTGAGCCTCTTCGATCCAGAGTGGGAGGTTATCTCCCAGCGAGTGGCGCGAATTGAGGCGGTGAAGGCTTTCGCGGCACGTTAATAGCGCGTCGCCAAGCCTCCTTAGCAGGAGAGTGGGGCTACATGAAGATTTCAATAGTCACCACCTGCTTCAATTCTGCTGCGACTATTCGAGAGACCATCGAGAGCATTCTTTCGCAGCAGGGAGACTTCGATCTCGAATACATTATTACCGATGCCGGTTCGACCGATGCGACCCTTTCTATCGTTCGGGAATTTGGCTCCCGTGTGCGGCTTATCGATGCACGAGGGACTAACCAATCGCAGGGTATCAACCTTGGACTCCGCGAATCCACCGGAGAGATAGTCGCGTTTCTCAATGCCGATGACGTGTATGAGCCGGGCGCTCTCCAGATGGTGGTAGAGGCGTTTCGTAAAGAGCCTGAGAAGCTGTGGCTCGTTGGTCAATGTCGAATTATCGATGGTGAGGGCAAAGAGCTCCACAGTCCGATTACCACCTACAAGAATTTCCTTCTTCGCCGCTACGCATACTGGGTACTGTTGATCGAAAACTTTATTTGTCAGCCCTCGGTTTTTCTACGTCGTCAGGCGCTTGAGAAGTTCGGGTACTTTTCGGAAGCTGAAAACCTCGTGATGGATTATGAGTATTGGCTCCGTATAGGTCCCAAGTATCCCCCGATCGTTGTGAATCAGTACTTGGCGAGATTCCGTCGCATTGAGGGCACCAAGAGCAACTCTGCATACGGCCGTCAGGCTCGTGATGACGTGCGCGTCGCTCTCGGCGCTGCGCGAATGCATGGCCCCCTCTGGACGTTGCCGTTTAAGTTCCTGTCGTACCTCCGCACAGTGACGATTTATCCGTTCTTGTATCGGTAGCTAACTATCTACAAAGACACGGGATTTGAGGTGTGCCCGCCTGGATGCCCCTGCCCGAGTCGGAATCCCCCACGCAGGTCTCTGCAGCCATCGTCCTCCGAGTCCTTTGCAGAGTAGGCCCTTGTTGATTGTGTGATTGAATCCGCTCGTCTCACCAAGTGGGGAGGCATGTCTACACTCTTCGGATGAGGTCGCAAAAGTATGAGTAATCCACTAATCGCCAGTGAGCTATCCCGCACGTCTGAGCCTATGCCTTCCCTTGCGGACCTGCGAGCACCATCGTTTGCACATGAACCGGCAAGCACGCGGGCGGCTGCAGAATCCCAAACGCGCTACGACTTTAAACGAGGGATATCCCTCATTGCCGAGTACGACTCAGCTGGCGCGATCGAGAGCCTCTCGATCGCAGGAGAATACAACGGGAGTCCTCGCTTCATCTTCTCCAACAATGATCGTGGTGCAACAACAACACTCCTTGCAGCAGACCCTTCGGTTTCATTCGCGGATAAAGAGCGGCAGCTTCGCGAGACTGGCCGGCGACTCATTGACGCCCTCCCGGAGCTTGTTGATGACTTTAGGTCGATGGAGATGTGTGGATTCTGGAACGTAAGGGCGGGCGATGGCTATACCAGCCTTCCAGACGGTCTCCGGAGCGCTCGCCCCGTGGGAGTGGTTCCGGACTTCGAGGAGCTGCTTACCACTCCAGCGTTGTCTAGCCGACTTTTTGCGGTAGAAACTCCATTTGGTCAGGCTAGCATATTCTACAAAGATGATGAATCGGTGGTGGTTGAGGTGAAGGACCGGGACCGCCAGCGGGCTCGATGCTACGAAGTGTCATTCAGTGATGAGCGACAGAACTCACCTGCACGCATCGCGACGGAGTCACTCAACGCTCTTGTGGATGGAGATAGACACGAATTTGAGCGTCGAATGGGAGCTTTCATCTCAGACAAGAGTGCTCGACAGCTCGGGATGCCGTCGCACCTTGTCGCTGCTCTATAGGTGGTAGCTACCCGTCTGAGCCCTCTTGCTCGACGGGTACTCTATTCCACGCTGCGCGGGCCGGCCGGTACTATCGCGAACGAATGCCGCCTGAGGCCGCAGGCGTAATCCCTACCCGTAACCGACGGTCGGCGACACGCCGACCCTCCCAATGGCGTATCGGGGATTCCCGGTATTGCGTCGGGCGCTCGTAACGCGAACAGATGCCGCATATGTATCGGCGAAATACAATCACACGGGAGGGCGGGCATGTTGCCCGCCGTTCGTGTCGCTCAAGGAAAGTACCGTTGGCCGCCGCTGATTCCGGGTGCTTACTTTAGTCGACCTCTACTCCAGGGAGTGCCTTGCTCTGCGCGCTGGATTCCTGCTTAACAGAGGGGATATTGCGGCGGTGCTTGAGCAGCTGAAAAGCAGCGGACGAGAACCCGAAACTATCACCGTCGACAACGGAAGCGAATTCACCTCCAAGGAGCTCGATACATGGAGCTACCTAAACGACGTGAAGCTTGACTTCATAAGAGCCGAAAAACCCCTGAAAATTGCTACATTGAGAGCTTCAATGGGAAGCTTCGAGATGAGTGCTTCAACATGAATCTCTTCTTCACCCTTGCACAGGTGGAGGAAACTATGCGCAACTGGCTACACGACTACAACTACGTCAGACCCCACAGGTCACTGGGAGCAGTCCCGCCTAGCGACAGAGGCGAACAACTAACCCACGGGGTGCCGAACCCAGATTTTTCTATCTGATTGGTGTCCAAAGAAAGGGGGGAATTGACAGGCAGCGCGCAAAACGCGGAGCGCGCTGCCGGGTATCCTGGCATTTTGGCTTACGACAATGCCCGAGCGAGTCGAGCGAATCCCTCATCAAGGCGGTCAAGGGGAACACTCGAGAAGCTCACTCGTGCTGTGTTGTGCTGGGGATTTTTCGCAAAGAACGTTGACCCTGGAACATATGCTACCCCGTACTCTTCGACTGCGCGGGTCAGGGCCTGCGTAGCATTGAACCCGTCCGCAAGCTCCAGCCAGAGAAAAAACCCGCCATCTGGTATCGTGCACCGAACGGTTGTAGCACCGAAATACCGGTGCAGCGCATCCGCTGCCCGATCGCGCCGCTCCCGATAGGCAGCCCGAAGTCGGTCCCAATGCTCGCTCGCATGGGTACGCAGAAAGTGACTGGCGACCAACTGACTTGCGGATCCAGCATGTAGGTCGGTAGCCTGCTTGAGCGATGTTAACGCCGCAATCACCTGCGTTGGAGCTTCTACCCAGCCGATACGCATCCCAGGGGCCATAACTTTTGACAGTGTCCCAAGGGAGAGAACCATCCCGCAGTCGTTGTACGAGAGGCCCGCGTCTCGCAACAGCTCGGACTCAATTGCCCGCAATGATACGACCTTCGAATTATAGTAAAGCTCCCGATAGGCGCCATCTTCCAAAATCGGCACGTTGTAGCGCAGGCAAAGGTCCACGATCTGGCGTCCCCGAGCTTCCGAGACTGACCCGCCGGAAGGATTCTGAAATGCGGAAACAACGTAGAAGAACTTTGGGCTTTGTTGAAGAGCGATTTCAAGCTCTGAAACAATCGGCCCCTCGTCGTCACAGCCTACTTCAAGAATCTCCGGGTTAAGCCCAGCAAATACCTGCAACGCGCCGATATAGCATGGTCGGGTGATCGCAATTGGTTGTCCCGGATTTACAAATACATGCGCTAAAAGATCGATCGCCTGCTGCGAGCCTGCCGTGACAAGAATGTTTTCAGGAGCGCATGGTTGTCCATTATTTGTTGCAAGAGCAGCGAGATCCTCCCGCAGTGCGTGCACGCCTTCAGGAACGTTATATTGAAGAGCGCTCGATCCCTGAGCGCTGATAACAGAGCTAAATGCTTGGCTCAGTATGTCTTGCGGCATGAGGTCGGCGGCAGGTAATCCGCCTGCAAGAGAGAGGACTCCTTTACGGCCTGCAACTTTAAGAAGATTAGCGAGTGCAGGATCGTCGAGGAGGAAGCGCTTCTCGCTAAACTGATCATTCCACGAAAATGTGCTTCTTGTTGTTTCAGGGGCGAGACGGACAGCGTTTACCATTGTTGAGATCTCTCTAGAACACGAAGTATCACACTTCGGCTTTTCATGTACGGTAGCACAATCCTCCAGTGCTACTGCGAGAGAAGGTCTCCGTAGACGATTCAGAAAGGGAGCCAGGGCAGCATTGAATAATCAGGTGGTTAAACGTTGGTAGTCGGAGGGACCTTCAAAAGTAGCGCTTTTTCGGTTGATTGGGCCTATTTTTGCATTTACTGTGTCGGTCGATGTACGGAATTAAGATGAACAGCGTAACCACTTCACTCCTCCTTAGCCTTCTTACAACGTCTTATTAGGGCGGAGTCTCGGCGTATGCTGAATAGAGGCTCTGCTTCATCGCAGGGCTTTTTTTTTAGCTGGAGAGGAGTGAGTCGGTGCACAGAGTAAGTCGATTCCACCACGGAGCTTTTATGGATAGTACGAACAAAATCGCCATCTTTGACACCACGTTGCGCGATGGGCAGCAGTGCCCCGGTGCCGCAATTAGCTTTGAGCAAAACCTTGAATACGCACGGCTCGCGGCAAAAGCTGGAATTGATGTTCTTGAAGCCGGATTCCCCTCCGCAAGCAAGCTCGATTTTGATATCGTTCATACTATTGCCTCTGAGGTTGCAAACACAGCTACCTCCCCAGTGATAGCAGCGCTGTGCCAACAGCGACAAGCGCAGGTAGAACGGACGATGGAGGCGTTGATGCCCACCCTGCGTCATCAGAAGGGCCGTGTTCATATCTATCTGCCAGTAGCCCCTGACCTGATGGAGGCATCCTTGGGCGAGCGGGCTGGGGATAAAGAGGCGCTGATTCGGGAGACGCACGCACTGTGTGCCCTGGCGTCCGGCGCCGGCTTTGAGGTTGAATTCAGCCCCGAAGGCTACTCGCGTATTGGCGAGAATTTCGACTTTACCACGGAAGTCATTCGCGCAGCGATTGAAGGTGGCGCCTCAGTGATTAACTGCCCCGATACTATCGGTGGTGGATGTTGGTTGCAGGGAGAGGAGTACTTCGTCGCATTGATGCGGCGACACGCCGAGATAATTGAGCGTGAGTACCGAGGTCGATCGATAATCTGGTCTGCCCACTGTCACAACGATTTTGGTTTGGCGCTGCACAATTCTCTGGAGGCCGTCGTAAACGGTCCGTGTCGTCAGATCGAGGGGTGTTTTAACGGTATCGGTGAGCGAGCTGGGAACGTTTCGTTGGAGCAGGTAATCGTTGCTATTTCGCAGTTTGGGAGCCGCATCGATGCCAAACGTCCCTTCTGGACCGGGGTTTCTCTTCAGGAGATTCAAAATCTCTCAAACTTTGTAGGGGAACACATGTTGCCTCGCCAGCCGCACTGGCCGATTACGGGTGAAAACGCGGCCAAGCATTCCTCCGGCGGGCACACCAATGCGATCCTTAACAATCCTCTCGCCTACCAGCCCTTCGATCCACGGCAGGTTGGAAAGGAGATCTCGTTTGTGTTCGGCCCTCTTTCGGGTGGTAATCACGCGCAGTCGATCATCCAGGACGCGGGCTACATCTGTGATGATGCAGAGAAGGCAAAGATCGCCCAGTATATTAAGACCTTTTATGAGACTCGCCGAAAAGGGGTCACTGATGGTGAGGTAATTGAGGCATACATCGAATATCGAAAGCCGATTGATGTAGTGAGCTTTGATTACAGTAAGAAGGGAACACAATCGCACATAGCGATGCAGGGGCGCTTCTTTGATAGAGAAGGAGAGATTAGTGAGTTTTACGAAGGGCGGGATTCCGCTCTTGCCACGTTACATAAAGCAATTGATGCTCGCTTCGGCGGCCTTCAGATATTGAGCTATCAGAGCGAATCAGCGGGATCGGGAATATCCGCGGTGAGCAACTCAACTATTGTGGTCGCCGACCAAAACGGAAATACCTTTATCGGCAAGGCAAGTGATGAGGATATCGAGATCTCTGCCATGAAGGCGCTCATTAATGGCGTTAACAAGGCCTATGTCCACGCAAACTTTACAATGGAGAAACGCGTATGAAGCGCACAATTATTGAGAAGATTTGGGACGCTCATGTTGTCCCGGCCGAGCAAGGTTCAGGAGCCCCGGATATCCTCACCATCGATTTCATGTTGATGCACGAGGTTACGTCAATCCAAGCGTTTTCTCTCCTCAAGGAGCGGGGAATCCCGGTGTTTGATACAACCCGTATCGCGGCTACCTTGGACCACAGTATTCCTACGCGCAAGAATCGATTTGAGATCTTTGATGATTCCGCCCGTACGCAGGTTGAGGCGCTACGGCGGTGGTGTAAAGAGCTTGGAATTCAGCTGTATGATTTTGACTCGGGCCACCAAGGCATTGTGCATGTGATTGGACCAGAGCTTGGCTTTACCCAGCCCGGAATGACGATCGTTTGTGGCGATTCGCATACCTCAACGCATGGGGCGTTTGGAGCATTGGCATTCGGTATTGGAACCAGCGAGGTTGGTCATGTTCTCGCATCGGGGTCGATCCTGCAGCGCAAACCGAAAACGATGAAGGTCTCATTTGAGGGAAGCTTCAAACCTGGCGTATCCGCGAAGGATGCGATCCTGAAGCTCATCTCTCAGATAGGAATATCTGGAGCCAACGGACACGTAATTGAATTCTGTGGAAGCGCGATCCGGGCGATGACGATGGAGGAGCGGATGACGGTGTGCAACATGAGCATCGAGTGTGGTGCGCGTGCTGGACTTGTTTCACCTGACGCTACCACAATGAACTACATCAAAGGGCGACCGTATGCACCAAAGGATACCGACTGGGAACGAGCAGTTGATCGGTGGGGTTCCTTCGCCTCGGATGAGGGGGCTCACTACGATAAGGAGGTGGTCGTCGACGTTGATGCCTTGGAGCCGATGGTAACCTGGGGAACTAATCCAGAGCAGGCGATATCAATCTCCGAGCGAGTGCCGCAGGTAAAGGCCCTTCCTACGACTCACCAAAAAGTCGCCGAAAGTGCGCTACGCTATACAAAGCTGCAAGAAGGAGAACCGATCAAGGGTGTGCCCGTTCAGTGGGGCTTTATCGGTTCCTGCACAAACGGCCGGATTGAGGACCTGCGTGCGGCAGCGGCCGTCTTGCGGGGCCGGACCGTCGCTCCTGGTGTGACACTCTACGTAGTGCCTGGTTCAGAGGCTGTCTCGGCCCAAGCAGAGCGAGAGGGGCTTCGTGAGGTATTCGAGCGGGCTGGCGCCCACTTCCGAATGCCGGGCTGTTCGATGTGTTTAGGAATGAACGACGATAAGGTTCCGGCCGGAGAGCGTTGTATTAGCACCTCGAATCGAAACTTCATCGGTCGACAGGGTGAGGGAAGTATTACCCATCTAGCTTCGCCAACCACGGTCGCAGCAAGCGCTGTAGCCGGATACATAACCTCTGTGATTGCGTAAAAAAGGAAGACTATGGAACCATTTTCGACCGTAACATCGATAGCTGCCCCGGTGGCGATTAAGGACGTTGATACCGACATGATTATCCCCGCGCAGTACTTGACGAGCATCTCGCGCGATGGATTCGGTGAGAATCTCTTTGTGCGTCTTCGCGCAACATACCCCGACTTCTATATGAATCGTGAGGAGTTTCGTAGCGCGCGGATCTTGGTCTCGGACTCAAACTTTGGATGTGGGTCGTCGCGCGAGCATGCGGTATGGGCGCTCCTAGGTGGGGGGATACGAGTTGTTATCGCTCCATCGTTCGCCGATATCTTTACGTCAAATAGCGGGAAAAATGGGCTTCTGCTGGTCGCTCTTGAGCCAGAGGTAGTTCGGGGCCTGTTGGAGAGGAGTGCCGGCGGAGATCTTGAGCTCACAGTGAGCCTTGAGGAGCAGGTGGTGTCGACACGCGATGGGGAGCGATGGAGCTTCTCGTATGATCCGTTTCTACGGTACTGCCTGATGAATGGCCTTGATGATATGGATTACCTCCGTTCTCGGATAGGAGCGATTCAGTCCAAAAAAGAGGAGCAGGCAGCTCATCATTACTTCAGCGTTGGAACCCCAAATAGGTAAATCATGATAGAGAAAACGATAGCAGTATTGGCAGGAGATGGAATTGGTCCAGAAGTAATGACCGAGGCCATCGCGATCCTTGAGCATGTGTGTGCTTCGCACGGAAAGCGCTGCACGTTCACCGAGGGGCTCGCTGGTGGCGCGGCGTATGAGGTGTTTGGGGAGCATCTTCCCGAGCAGACGATCGAGGTTTGTCGACGCTCCGATGCGATACTTTTTGGCTCGGTTGGAGGTCCGATCGGAGAGTCCCACCTGCCGAAGTGGAAGGGGTGTGAGGCGAACTCTATCCTCGCGCTGCGCAAGGCATTCGGCTTAGCAGCAAACTTTCGACCAGCAAAGGTGTATCCGGTTCTTGAAGGGAGTTGCCCGCTCCGAGCAGAGATCGCCGATCATGGCGTTGACCTGCTCATTATTCGTGAATTGCAGGGTGATGTGTATTTCGGCGAACACACGATGTGGAGCGAAGGGGGTAAGCGTTATGCGCGCGATACGGGGGAGTATTCCGAGGATCAGATCGCGTGTGTTGCGCGGGTTGCCTTTGAGGCTGCACGGAGGCGCAAAGGCCTGGTGACGTCGGTCGATAAGGCGAACGTCATGCACACCTCGAAGCTGTGGCGTGAGGTCGTTCGCGAGGTATCGACGGAGTATCCCGACGTCCAGTTGGAGGACATGTTGGTGGACAATTGTGCACTTCAGCTGGTTAAGAGCCCGGCACAGTTTGATGTGATCGTTACGTCGAATCTCTTTGGGGATATCCTCTCGGATCTCGCTGCGGCGCTTCCTGGCTCCCTTGGACTTACCCCGTCAGCAAGCTTAAATAGCGCGGGATTCGGCCTGTACGAGCCATCTGGTGGCTCGGCTCCTGATCTTGCAGGCAGGGGGCTTGCAAATCCGATTGCGCAGATACTCTCAGCGTCGATGATGGTTCGTTTCTCTTTTGGATGGAATGCAGAGGCGGACTCAATCGATCGTGCCGTTGAGGCCGCTTTACGCGACGGATACCGAACAGTTGATATTTTCAACGGGGTTGGACGAAAAGTTTCGACACAAGAGATGGCGAAAGCGATCATGGAACGGATCGAACGCGCCTAGGGAAGCGAGGCGCGACCGTACGTCGAGGTCTGTCAGAATCGGATGAGATCCGAGGACGCGTGATGTGTTCTTTGGCCTGAAGTGGGTCCGTGCTACGATCGTGCGCTGTATGTTCGGAGAGCGCCATGACAAGTCAAACCACATCTCGAGTTGAGCAGCAGATCTCGTTTATCGGCGAGATCGATAAGCTAAAACAGGTGGAGCGACGAGCAAAACCCGTGGGGTTAAGCAGGCGTGAGAACTCGGCGGAACACAGCTGGCACGTGCTTGTAGCGGCCTTGGTCCTGCATGAACACGCAAATGAGGAGATTCATCTTCCGCATGTGCTCAAGATGCTCGCCATCCACGACATCGTTGAGATCGATGCGGGGGATACCTTTCATTTCCATAAAGCTGGGCAAGACGATCTTGCAGAGAAGGAGCAGCGTGCAGCTGAGCGGCTCTTCGGAATGCTACCCAGCGAGCAGGCCTCGCAGTACCTGGCGTTGTGGAGGGAGTTTGAAGCGCGTGAGACTCCAGAGGCCCGTTTTGCAGCCGCGGTCGATCGGTTGATGCCGATTCTCCTCAACTTCTTAAACGGGGGTGGATCGTGGATTGAGTACGGCCTCTCAGCGGAGGA
The DNA here is from genome assembly GCA_044347025.1 of Bdellovibrionota bacterium. Taxonomy (GTDB): domain Bacteria; phylum Bdellovibrionota_C; class UBA2361; order UBA2361; family OMII01; genus OMII01. The sequence continues at coordinate 1,791 of JBIIYC010000047.1, read as the reverse complement.
GGTGCTACGATCGACCGCATACGTCGGTGATGGCTCACAAGAGCTCTGGCGGGTCGTTCAGGGCTTGCTTAAACGGTCCGTTGAGTCCGGCTTTATTCGTGCCGAGAAACATGAGGACTAAGGTTGTGAGCAGCGGCTCTATGAGCTTGGTGGCTCAGCAGGCACGCCCCTAAACCAACACCGCCTAGCCTGTTGCGGCCAATCCTGATACATTCGCCGCGAATGGATATCGCCCCGCAGCTTCTCGTCAACGCACTGATCACTGGTAGCATCTATGCGCTTGTAGCGGTCGGCTTCTCGTTGACGTATGGGATTCTGAAGATCTTAAACTTCGCGCACGGGCATCTGATGATGACCGGCGCATATCTCTTCTATTTCTTTTCAGTGGACCTCGCACTGGGACTGCCGGTAGCAGCGCTTACAACCACCGCCTCGATAGCGCTCCTCGCGCTCGTAACATTGGTCATTTTTATCGCGCCTTTTGAGCGCTATAGCCAGATGCTCCCACTGGTAACGACCCTTGCTCTCGCCACCATACTTGAATCGGTAGTGGCCATGGTGTTTGGGGTGAATGTGAAGTCACTCGATGGGGGGGCTGCCGCTGAAAGCCTAGAGATTGGTTCGGTGTTCATAACCAAACTGCAGATCGGGATCATCGCATCAGCCCTTATGCTTTTAACGGGTATCGCGGGCCTGATGCATTCCACTTCGTTTGGTAGGCAGGTTCGAGCCCTCTCGGAACGTTTCGTGGCGGCGCAAGCCCTGGCGATTCGGGCGCCCCGGGTGAAGCTTATTGTGTTTGTACTCGGCACCGTCTTGTCGATGTATGCAGGAATCATGGTTGGATACGAGACTAACCTCCAGCCTACTATGGGGCATGGCTATACGATGAAGGCGTTGGCTGCAATGATCCTTGGTGGTCTAGGTAACCTCTGGGGGACTATTGTTGGATGCTACGTGTTGGGGATCGTCGAGAACTTCGGAGTGGGGCTTGATTTTGGCGAGTATTCTCTCCCAGCTGGCTACAAAGATGCCTTCGCATATCTGATAATTCTTTTCGTTCTCTTGGTGCGTCCAGAGGGACTTCTCTCATTCCGGAGGCGCGCTGCGTAGCGACTGATGGAATACTACATTCACTTGTGTATCCTTGTAGGTATCTACTGTATCCTGGCGCAGAGCTTTAACGTGACGATCGGCCTCGGTCGTTTGTTTAATTTAGCGCATGTTGCTGCGTATGCGCTTGGGGCGTATGTGACAGCGCTTGGCTCCACGGAGTTTGAGATGGGACCGGCGCGATGCATGATCTCAAGCGCTCTCGTGAGTGGTCTATTTGCCCTGCTCCTTGGCGGGATAGCCCTTCGGCTTGCTGGAGATTACTTTGCTATCGGTACGTTAGCATTTAGTTCGATCGTTTCCGCACTTCTCGTCAATTGGAAGAGCGTAACTCACGGGGTATTGGGAATCCCGGGCATTCCACGACCGGAGATTAGTGGCGTTGCATTATACGACAATACGGATTTTCTTCTGTTTGTGGTGTGTATTGCGGGGGTATCACAGCTAGTACTGTACTTCTTGTTTAGAAGTCCCTACTCGCGTGTGCTCAGAGCACAAGCTGAAGATCGACTGGCCACCATGGCTCTCGGACGCGATGTGCGCCTCGTCAACACCACCGCTTTTTTTATCTCCTCGCTGTTCGCTGGCGTAGCAGGCTCTCTCTTCGCCTACTACCTCAACTATATCGATCCCTCCTCGTTCTCATTTGCCGAGATGATCTTTCTGCTAAGCATCGTC